>NZ_JAPCIZ010000005.1:0-121858 GCF_027707725.1 Aeromonas sp. QDB25
CAATATGATGCACGGCGACAGCAGGGTGATGGTGGTGGTGTGTTTGGAGACAGCCAGTTTACCAGCACCCTGTCTGTCAACTTCCACTTTCCCAGGATCCCGCGAAGAACCATAAAAAGGGCCCCGCAGGGCCCTGATGATAGTGGATGGCTGGCGCCCGTCTCGCCCGGATCAAGGCTGACGCGGCAGCTCCCTGTAGCCCATCTCGTACAGGGTGAAGGCATAGATGTCCGCACTCTGCTCGATAAGTTTGGCCACCGGCGTGCCCGCCCCGTGCCCGGCATTGGTCTCGATGCGGATGAGCTGGGGATGGGGGCCGGCATTGTCGGCCTGCAGGGTGGCGGCAAACTTGAAGGAGTGGGCCGGCACCACCCGATCGTCGTGATCCGCCGTGGTCACCAGGGTCGAGGGGTAGCTGACCCCGGGCCGGACGTTGTGCAGGGGCGAGTAGCCCTTCAGGTAGTCGAACATCGCCTCGCTGTCGGCGCTGGTGCCGTAGTCATAGGCCCAGCCCGCCCCGGCGGTGAAGGTGTGGTAGCGCAGCATGTCGAGCACCCCCACCGCCGGCAGGGCGACCCGCATCAGATCCGGCCGCTGGGTCATCACCGCCCCCACCAGCAGACCGCCGTTGGAGCCACCGCGGATCGCCAGCCGATCGGTGCGGGTGTAGCCCTCGGCCTTGAGGTACTCGGCCGCCGCGATGAAATCGTCGAACACGTTCTGCTTGTTCTGCTGGGTGCCCGCCAGGTGCCAGGCCTGGCCGTACTCGCCGCCCCCGCGCAGGTTGGCCACCGCATAGACGCCCCCCAGATCCAGCCAGTTGGCTACCGACACGCTGAAGCTCGGGGTCAGGCTCACGTCGAAACCGCCGTAGCCGTAGAGGATGGTCGGATTACTGCCATCAAGCTTGAGGCCCTTGCGGTAGCTGATGATGAGCGGCACCCGGGTGCCGTCCTTGCTCTGGTAGAAGCGCTGCTCGGAGACGTAATCCTCCGGTTTGAACGGCGCAGCCGAGGCGCGATAGAGGCTGATGGCGCCGCTCTTGGGCTCGAATCGGTAGAGGGTCGGCGGCTGGGCATAGTTCTCGAAGCCGAAGTAGAGGGCGGGATCATCGTGCTTGCCGTTGAAGCCGCTGACGCTGCCAAGGCCGGGCAGCACCACCTCGCGCACCCGCTTGCCTTCGTAGTCGAACTGCTCGACCCGGGCGGTGGCATCCACCATGTATTCGGCGAACAGGTAGCCGCTGCCGCTGTGCACCGTCAGCACTTGCTGACGCTCGGGGATGAGATCCCGCCAGCGGGCCGGCCCCGGGTTGGCGGCATCCACCGTCACCAGCCGGCGGTTGGGGGCGTCCCGGTTGGTCAGCAGGTAAAGGGTGCTGCCCTGGTTGTCCACCAGGCTCACGTCCGCCTCCAGATCCCCCTGCACCGTCAGCAGCGGCGCGTTCTCCTGGCTCAGATCCTTCACATAGAGGCGATTGCCGGAGGTGGAGTTCGCCGCCGAGATGAGCAGGAAGCGGTCATCTTCGGTGACGGTCGCCCCCACGTAGCGGTGGTGCTGGGCCGGGATGGCGCCGAACACCAGCCGGTCATCCTCCTGCGCCGTGCCGAGCCGGTGGAAATAGACCTTGTGCTGATCGGTCTTGGCCGACAGCTCGCTGCCATCCGGCTTGTCGTAGCTCGAGTAGAAGAAGCCCTCGTTGCCGAGCCAGCTGATGCCGCTGAACTTCACGTCCTTGAGGGGCGCCTCCAGCGGCTGCTTGCTCTCCACGTCCATCAGGTGGATCTCGCGCCAGTCACTGCCCGCCAGCGACAAGGAGTAGGCCAGGATGCGGCCATCACGGGAGAAGCTCAGCTGATCCAGCGCCGTGGTGCCGTCGGGGCTGAGGGTATTGGGATCGAGGAACACCTCGGCCGGCTTGCCCTCCAGCTGGCGCCACAGCACGTTCTGGTTCTGCAGGCCGTCGTTCTTGAAGAAGTAGTGGTAGCGCCCCTCGCGAAACGGCGCCCCCTCCTTGGCGTAGTTCCAGGAGGCGGCCAGCTTCTCCTTGATGGCGGCGCGATACGGGATCTGCGCCAGGTAACCCTGAGTCACCCGGTTCTGGGCCTTGACCCAGGCCTCCGTCTCGGGGCTGCGATCATCCTCCAGCCAGCGATAGGGGTCGGCCACGGCCTGGCCGAAATAGTGATCCACCTGCTCACCCTGGCGGGTGACGGGGTAGTGAAGGCGCGTATTCCCTGACATGGCATCCTCTCTGGTTGGCTGGCCGCTGCACGCACAGAGCAGTGACAGGGCCAGCAGGCTGACAATGGCTCGCATCGAGGCGGCTCCCTGCGGTTTGAGTGAGCGGGCAGGTTAACAAAGCGCGCCGGATGGCCCAACCCCCCGACCGGTGGCAGAGGATGGCCCGCCGACACGGGGGAGCCATATGAATTTTTTCGCTTAAGTTTGCCGCTTTATTTTGTTTGTTATCCGGCCCTTGGGTCACAGGATGGAATAAGACACCAGCCAACGTGAGCCATTCAGGATAAAGCATGCCGTACAGCTACCTATCACATCTGCGTTGCAGCAAGACCGGCGAGATAGTGGATGCCGATCAGCCCCAGCAGTTGAGCCCGGTCGGTGCCCCCTTGCTGGCCAGTTACGACCTCGAGGCCCTGAAACAGGCCTGGCACCCGGCCGCGCTGCTGGGGCGCCCCGCCAGCCTGTGGCGCTACCACGAGCTGCTGCCGGTGCGCGACCCCGCCCAGGTGATCACCCTGGGGGAAGGCTTCACCCCTCTGCTGCCCCTGCCCGCTTTCGGCAAACAGATCGGCATTCCGGATCTCTGGATGAAGGATGAGAGCATCATCCCCACCGGTTCTTTCAAGGCCCGCGGCGCCGCGGTCGGCGTCTCCCGCGCCCGGGAGCTCGGCATCACCCACTTCGCCATGCCCACCAACGGCAACGCCGGTGCGGCCTGGGCGCTTTACGGCGCCCGCGCCGGCTTGCGCAGCACCATAGTCATGCCCCAGGCGGCACCCGCCATCACAAGACTGGAGACCTCGCTGGCCGGTGCCCGCCTCTATCTGGTGGATGGCCTCATCAGCGACGCCGGTCGCCAGGTGGCCGAGGCGGTGGCCGAGCAGGGGCTGTTCGATGCCTCCACCCTCAAGGAGCCCTATCGCATCGAGGGCAAGAAGACCATGGGGCTGGAGATCGCCGAGCAGCTCGGCTGGACTCTGCCGGACGTCATCCTCTACCCCACCGGCGGCGGGGTTGGTCTCATCGGCATCTACAAGGCGCTGCGGGAGTTGCAGGAGCTGGGCTGGGTCAAGGGGCCGCTGCCGCGACTGGTGGCGGTGCAGGCGAGCGGCTGCGCCCCCATCGTCCAGGCCTGGCAGCAGGGGGAGCGCGAATCGCGCTTCTGGCCCGATTCCCAGACCCTCGCCTTTGGCATCAACGTGCCCAAGGCGCTGGGGAACTTTCTGGTGCTGGACGCCCTCTATCGCACCGAGGGGTGCGCCGTCGCGGTGGACGATAGCGCCATCCAGCGCGAGATCCGACAGCTCGCCGCGCGCGAAGGCAGCTTCGTCTGCCCGGAAGGGGCGGCCGCCTTCGCCGCCGCCCGCCAGCTGCGGGAAGCGGGCTGGATACGGGGGGGCGAGCGGGTGGTGGTGCTCAACACCGGCGCCGGCATCAAGTACCCTGACGCCATCACGGTCGTGCCCCAGCGGCTGCGCCGCGACGGGAGGATCCCGGCATGAGCTTCGACTGGTCCTTTGTTCTCACCACCCTGCCGGCGTTCGGCCAATCGGTCTGGGTCACCTTGCAGCTCGGCGCCATCGTGATCCTCACCTCGCTCGCCGTGGCGATACTCAACGTGACGCTGCAAAGCCTGCACAAGCCCTGGCTGAACGGGGTGATCCGCGCCTATGTGGAGCTGGCCCGCAACACGCCGCTCTTGATCCAGCTGTTCTTTCTCTACTTCGGGCTGCCGGCGCTCGGCATCTCGCTCTCCGGCTTTGCCACGGCGGTGATCGCCATGACCTTCCTCGGTGGCGGTTACCTCACCGAGGCGCTGCGGGCAGGCGTTCAGGCAATCCCCCCCAGCCAGCTGGAAGCAGGCCGGGCCATCGGCCTCTCCCGTTGGCAGCTGCTGCGCCACGTCCAGCTGCCCCAGGCCTGGCTCGCCAGCCTGCCGGCGCTGTTTGCCAACTTCATCTTTCTGCTCAAAGAGACCACGGTGGCTTCGGCGGTGGCGGTGCCCGAGCTCCTCTACACCACCAAGAACTACATCGCCCTCTACTACAAGACCTACGAGATGCTGGCGGTGCTGACCTTGATGTGCGTGCTGATCTTTCTGCCGCTCTCCCTTGCCCTGCGCGTCGTTGAAAGGAGGCTGCAACATGGTCAGTTCGGTCATTGAGCAACTGATGCAGGCACCTATTTTCCAGCTGCCGCCGTCACTCGCCACCCATGCAGAGGAAAGGAGGGATCACTATGGCCAGTCCAGTCACTGAACAGCTGACGCAGGCGCTGCCGCTGCTGGCGGTGGGCGCGGGTCAGACCCTCGCCATCTCCCTGCTCGCCATCCTGTTCGCCACCCTGGGCGGGGTCGGTTACGGCGTGCTGGCCCAGCAAGGGGGAAGGCTGACTCGGGGAGCACTGCGGGTTTATCTGGAGCTGTTTCGGGTGGTGCCCGTGCTGGTGTGGCTCTATCTCTTTTTCTTCGGGTTGCCGATCTTCTTTGGCCTGGATATCCCGGCCTTCTGGTGTGCCGTGCTGGTGCTGGCCCTGTGGGGGGCCAGCGAGGTAGGCGAAGTTGTGCGCGGCGGTCTCAAGTCCCTCGCCCGCGGCCAGCAGGAGGCCGGCCTGGCGCTCGGGCTCTCCCGCTGGCAGCTCTATCGCCACGTGCTGCTGCCCCAGGCGCTGCAACGGCTGACGCCGCCGACCATCAACATCTACACCCGCATCATCAAGACCAGCTCGCTGGCGGTGCTGATCGGGGTGGTGGAGGTGATCAAGGTGGGCCAGCAGATCATCGAGCGCACCTATGGCTCGCTGCTCATCTACGGTCTGCTGTTCCTGTTTTTCTTTCTGGTCTGCTATCCGCTCTCGCTCGCCTCGCGCCGGCTGGAGCAACAATGGGGTAATGCGGTATGACACCTCTGCTTGAGCTCAATGCTGTCAGCAAACAATTCGGCCAACACCGGGTACTGGACGAGGTCAGCCTCACGGTGAACGCCGGGGAAGTGATCGTCATCCTGGGGCCGAGCGGCTGCGGCAAGAGCACCTTGCTGCGCACCCTCAACGGGCTCGAACCGATTCAGGGGGGGGACATTCGCTTCGACGGAGAGTTGCTGGATGCCAGCACCGACTGGCAGCGGCTGCGCCAGCGCATCGGCATGGTGTTCCAGAGCTATCACCTCTTCCCCAACCTGACGGTGCTGGAGAACGTGCTGCTCGGCCCTGTGCAGGTGCAGAAGCGGGAGCGGGCCGAGGCCCTGCTGCAGGCGGAACAGCTGCTGACCCGCATCGGCCTGTGGGAGCGGCGCCATGACTATCCGCGCCAGCTCTCCGGCGGCCAGCAGCAGCGCATCGCCATCGTGCGGGCCCTGTGCATGAACCCCCAGGTGATGCTGTTTGACGAGGTGACCGCTGCGCTGGATCCCGAGATGGTACAGGAGGTGCTGGAGGTGATCCGGGATCTCGCCGGCAGCGGCATGACCCTGCTTGTCGTCACCCACGAGCTGGCCTTCGCCCAGGCGGTGGCGGATCGCATTGTCTTCATGGACGGCGGCCACATCCTGGAGCAGGCCGCGCCCCATCAGTTTTTCGAGAGCCCGCGCAGCCAGCGTGCCCGCCAGTTCCTCGCCAAGTTTTCTTATACAACTGTCAGCAAACGAAAGGAGTCAGCATGAAGATAATTACCTCGGTCCTGTTTAGCGCCCTCATCGGCCTGGGCCTCGCCAGCGGCGCCGCCCAGGCAGAAGACGGTTCCCTCGCCAAGATCAAGGCGCGGGACAAGCTCATCGTCGGCGTCTTCACCGACAAGCCGCCGTTTGGCTATGTGGACGAGAAGGGCAACTACGTCGGCTTTGACACCGATCTCGGCCGCCGCTTCGCCAAGGATCTGCTGGGGGACGAAAACAAGGTCGAGTTCGTGGCGGTGGAGCCCGCCAGCCGCATCCCCTTCCTGCAGAGCGACAAGGTGGATCTGATCCTCGCCAACATGACGGTGACCCCGGAGCGGCGGCAGGTGGTGGACTTCACCAACCCGAACCTCAAGGTCGCGGTGCAGGTGCTGGTGCCGGAAGGCAGCGACGCCAAGAAGCTCGACGATCTGGCCGGCAAGCGGCTTATCGTCACCACCGGCACCACGGCCGACATCTGGCTGACCCGCAACCACCCGGACTGGAAGGTGCTCAAGTTCGAGAAGAACACCGAATCCCTGCAGGCCCTGGCCCAGGGCCGCGGCGACGCCTACGCCCAGGACAACCTGGTCTTGTTCAGCTGGGCCAAGGAGAACCCGGGCTATCGGGTGCTGCCCGAGAAGCTGGGCTCGGAAGACCCCATCGCCCCGGCGGTGAAGAAGGGCAATATCGAGCTGCGTGACTGGGTCAACAACCGTCTCGCCAAGCTGGGGGAAGAGAAGTACCTGCTCAAACTCTACGACCAGTATGTGCGCGACAAGCTTAGCGCCGATACCGATCCCAACGACGTGATAGTGGAAGGAGGCAAGTGGCAGGGTTGAGCCCTGCCCCCACAGCAGTGCTGAGTGTGAAGTGTGTGATCTTTGGTTCCGTTGGTCTGCAAACCGCAAGGTTTGACCTTTCCAGGCGCCCCCTCCAGGTGGCGCCTTTTTTTGTTTGCAAGACCCCGGCAGACGGGACACCAGCTCTGTGAGCCAGCTCCCCCTGCCCCGGGATGCCCTGTGCCATCCTCACTGAAACGGCAGCGGGAGGAGAAACCCATGTGGATAGAGGCCGAGCCCGTCTACGGCGCCCTGGTGTCCCTGGCCATCGGGCTCATCATCGGGCTGGAGCGGGGCTGGCAGGTGCGCCAGCTCGGAGACAACCAGCGCATCGCCGGGATGCGCACCTATGGCCTCATCGGTCTGCTCGGCGGGGTCTGCGCCCTGCTGCTGCCCACCCTGGGCGCCTGGCTGGCCCTGCTCGGTCTGCTGACCGTGGTGACGGGGTGCGGCCTCTCGGTCTGGCTGGCCCAGCGCTGGCAGGGGGAGTTCGGCCTCACCAGCTCGGTAGCCATGGTGCTCACCTACCTGCTGGGGCTGATGTCGGTGCTGCAGAGCCCGAGCGAGGCGGTGGCCTGCGCCGTGCTGGCGGCCCTCCTGATGGGGCTCAAGGGCAAGATCCAGCAGGGGATGCTGTTCTTGAGCGAAATGGAGTTTCACGCCACCCTGCGTTTTCTGCTCATCTCTCTGGTGCTGCTGCCGGTGCTGCCGGATGCGGAGATGGGTCCCCTCAATGCCTTCAATCCCTTCAAGATCTGGCTCATGGTGGTGGTGATTGCCGGCATCTCGTTCTGTGGTCACTTCGCGGTGCGCCTGCTCGGCACCCGCTCCGGGCTGGTGCTCACCAGCATGCTGGCGGGGCTCGCCTCCTCCACCGCCCTCACCCTGCAATTTGCCCGCCTCAACAAGGAGCAGGGAGGGCTGGAGCGGCTGCTGGCCACCGGCATCCTGCTGGCGGGGGCCACCATGTGGCTCAGGCTGCTGGCACTGGTGCTGATCATCCACGGAGAGCTGGCGCTGCGTCTGGCTGTCCCCCTGCTGCTGCTGGCAGCCATCGTCTACGGCTTTGCCTTCTGGTTCTGGCGCCAGCGGGAAGAGATGCCGGACGGCCCGGTACAGCCCGAAACCCGCAACCCGCTGGATCTCGCCACCGCCATCAAGTTCGGTCTGCTGCTCGCCCTCATCGGCTTCATGGCCACCCTGCTGCAAAGCAAGGTGGGCAACTCCGGGGTCTATCTGCTGTCGCTGGTCTCCGGCATCACGGACGTGGACGCCATCACCCTCTCCCTCTCCCAGCTCGCCCAGAAGGAGCTGGCCCTGGAGGTGGCGGCCAGGGGCATACTGCTCGCCGGGCTGGTCAACTCCCTGGTGAAAGGAGTGCTGGCACTGGTGATTGGCGGACGCAGCCTGGGGCGGCGGGTCTTGCTCCCCTACCTCGTCTCCATCCTGCTCATCCTGCCCCTTGTCCTGATGACATGATGACGGGGATCACCTGACGGGCCCGGCACTCTGACACCCCCTCCCCTTGTCGCGTATACTGCCCCCTCTTGCAGCAGGAGGAGATAACCATGGCAAGCGACTGGGACAAGGTATTGGCTGGGGGCGCCCTGGACAGCCAGAGCGAGGAGATAGCGAACGACCGCATTCGCGGCCAGGCGCTGCTGAGCCGACTCAACGCCTCACCGGCGGGGGATCACGTCCTGCGCCAGCAGATCTGCCGCGACCTCTTCGCCCACTGTCCCGACTCCTGCTGGATCAGCACCCCCTTCACCTGCGAATTCGGCCGCAACATCCACATCGGAGAGAAGACCTTCTTCAACTTCAACGTCACCATACTCGACGTGGGCGAGGTGCACATCGGCAACCATGTGCTGCTGGCCCCCAACGTGCAGATCTACACCGCCACCCACACCATGGACTATCTGGAGCGACGCAACTGGACCGCCTACAACAAGCCGGTGCGGATCGGCGATGACTGCTGGATTGGCGGCGGGGCCATCATCTGCCCAGGCGTCACCATAGGGCCCCGCTCCATCATAGGGGCTGGCGCCGTGGTCACCCGGGACATCCCGGCGGACTCCCTGGCGGTGGGCAATCCGGCCCGGGTGATCCGCACGCTACAACCGGGCGAGACTCGGGATCCGGCGTGCCTGTCATGATGGCCCTTGCCCTGCTGCCTTTGGGTTGGGCAGGCTGGCTCGGCGCGCACGATGCCAACTGGTGGCCGCTGGCCCTGATCCTGCTGATGAGCCTGCTGACCCTGGTCGTCTACGCCTGGGACAAACGCCAGGCCATTCGTGGCGGCTGGCGCGTGCCCGAGGCCCGCCTGCATCTGCTTGAGCTGTGCGGCGGCTGGCCCGGCGCCCTGGTCGCCCGCCAGTGGCTGCGCCACAAGACCCAGAAAGGGAGCTACCGCCTGCGGTTCTGGGCCATCGTCTGGGGGCAGTTGCTGCTGCTCGGGATCTGGCTCGGCTGGCCGCTCTGGCCGCTCTGAACAACCAGGCAGGCATTGCCGCCCAAGGTCGGGTATGAGACAACGATAGCGCGGGAGACAGATCCTCTCGTTCAAATCTTGAAAGGAGTCATTCATGACCATGTGGACAGGTATCGTCCTGATCGTCTTTATCAGCGTGTCGTTCAGCTATCTCACCAAACGCGCCCGCTACCAGATGGGGGATGCCCGCATTACCGACCGTCTCGGCAAGCAGGACATGATCATCAAGGAGTTGCAGGAGCGCATCGCCAATCTGGAGGCCATCGTCATCGAGGAGGAGAAGCGCCGCCCGTTCAAGGAGCTCTGATCCGGCAAGCCGGGCGGCAAACCGGCCAGCCCCCGGGCTGCAAGGGTTTGCCGCCGCCCCCGCTCGCCCCCGCCCGTCCTCCGCCTGGCAAAAACGAAATTCACAGCAGGATCAATCCCCTGCCATTTTTCGGTTGAATGTTCGCCAAGCTGGCCCGATCCCTGCTCCGTCATGACATCAGTCGTACGGAGAGTGACATCATGATCGCCATCGGCACCCTGCTTCCCCTCGCCTCCCTTGCCCTCAAGCTGGGCAGCAAGCTGCTGGGCGACAGCACGCCGCCCGCCCAGACCGAGCCTGTCGTGCAGGAAGCGCACCTTGCCCCCACGGTGCAGAGCCTGTTCCAGCGCCTCGGCATCCAGGAGGCTGACAGCGAGCAGAACCGCCCCGCCATCAACCACTTCATGGGGGCGCTGATGCAGACCCTGGGTCAGGAATCCTCGGGTCAGCCCCTGCCCCAGGCCATCAATGCCGCCCGCACCCAGTTGGCAGACGGCACCCAGAGCACCCGCCTCGATGCGCTGCAGAGCGAGCTCGACACCCTCAAGGGCTCCCTGGGCAACAGCGACCTCAACCTCGATCAGCTGCTCTACGCCTTCAAGCAGACCCTGACCCAGGGCCCGGGGGAAGGTGTCGGCAAGCTGCTCAATGCCAGCGCGTGAGCGGGTGTGGAACCATGAAAAACGGCAACCATTAGGTTGCCGTTTTTGTCGGGCAGCTCCCTGGGTGCCACGCTAGGGCTGTGAAGGGGGCGGGTTCAGCATGGCGCCGGCCAGCGCGGTCTGCCCGCGGTCCTGCAGGGCATTGGCCGCTCCCAGGCGATCCGCCGCCTCCTTGTTCTGACCCAGCTTGAACTTGCCGACCAGCCGCTCAATCTCGATCTCTATGCCCACCACGGCCTGCACCATGGTCTCGAGATAGTCTCGCGGTGCATCCGCCATCTTCCAGGGAATGGACTCTCCCGCCTCGTGGGTACGGGTCAGGGTCGCGAGCAGGCGACGCACGAAGCGGGCATCGTCCCTCACCCGGACACGGCCATGGGCGTGCACCACGGCATAGTTCCAGGTGGGCACCTGCTTGTGATGCACCTGCTTGCCCGGATACCAGCTGGGGGAGATATAACCCTCGGCGGCGCGGAAGATCACCAGCACCTCGTCGCCCTCTTTCACCTCCTGCCAAAGCGGGTTGTTGCGGGCCACATGGGCCCGCAGCACCCCGTGGTCCCCCTGCGCCCCATCGAACTCGAACGGCAGGTGGTTGGCGTCCAGCCCCCCTTCACCACAGGTGATCAGGGCCCCCAGGGGGTGCGCCTGCATCAGCTGGTGCAGCGCCTCGGGGTCGGTAACGGCGAAATGGGGTGGCAGGTACATGGGAACTCCTTGATCCGGTAGACGCGTCCATACGCATTGCAGCGGGATCATGCCCTGCCCGGCGCGGGCCGTCACCCTGAATGTGCCCCACTGAGCCAGTTCATTGCCGCAGGTGGACGCAATGCCACATCATCATCCACAGGCGAGATATAACACCCTATGTTCACGGTACAAATATCACTTTAACAGCCCAAGTGAATGGAAAAACAACCTCAATGACAAAGATAATTCCGCTTTACTCCCCTCTCCCCTTCGCCAGATAGCCGATACGGTAGATCTCGCCCCCGCCAGGCAAGGGCGATGAGAAGGACGGGAGCAAATCCGCCTCCAGCCATTCCCATCGGGTGAGGTCCCAGCCGCTCACCATGGCCTCGCCGTGCAGGTCGGCCAGCTGGCCGTGGGAAGCGACCTTGGTGCGCCGCAGCATGGCCATGCAAGCCCCGTCGAGGGAGGCCGGATCCGGCGCCCGCAGCAGATGCCAGGTCTCGATGCGGGGCCAGCCGAAATGCCGGGTGAGCGCCGCGAATCCCTCGCTTGCCAGGAATCGGTGCATCGCCTCGGCGCTGTGCCACACATAGAAGGGGGCATAGCGGTTCTCCTGCCCCGGCAGGGCCCCATCGTCCTGACGGCTGTAGAGATAGGCCTTGAACAACAGACCGGGAAAGCCGTCCAGTCTGGCGCCATTGCTGGCGATCCGCTGCTCGATCAGCGCCATGTCGTAGTCAGCGGGCAGGGTGAATCGGTAGTGCATGGCGATCATGAGGCCACCTCCTGTCTGAACATCCGGCCCTGGCCGCAACTCCACGCCTCGGCATCGGTCTGCTGGATCACCACCATGAGGTTGTCGGGATGGATCCCAAGCTCGGCCTCAAGGCGCTCGGCGAGACGTGCATAAAGCCGCTCCCTGGTCGCGGTGCTACGCACCTTGCCCGCCAGGATCTGGAAGAGGATGAAACCCTGGTCCCGGCGGCCGGTCTGGTAGTGGGGGTCATAGATGAGCGCACTGGCAGGCAAGATCTCGAGGATCTGGAATTTATCCTTCGGCGGCACCTCGAACACCTCCACCAGGGTCTGGTGGTAGAGGGCGCTGAGTTGTTGCAGGTGTGCGTCGCTCATCCCCTCGCACAGGGTGATGCGGGTCAGCGGCATGGGGTCACCTCCTCGCGGGGGGGCAGATAACCCACGGCTGTCACTGCGGCGGGCAAACCGGCGTAGAAGGCAAGATGGGTGAACAGCTCTTCCAGCTCATCCCGGGACAGGCCGTTTTGCCGGGCGAATGCAATATGCCAGGGCAGTTGTTGCACCCGGCCCAGGGACGCCAGGATGGCCAGGGTGATCAGGCTGCGCTCGCGGGCCGAGAGGGTGGGGCGCTGCCAGATATCGCCAAACAGCGTCTCTTCCGCCAGTCGGGCGAGTCGGGGGGCAAGCTGCGCCAGGGTGGCGCGATCGGGAACATCGGGTGTCATGGCAATCTCCTTGGTGGATGAAGCCACTCTCCCTCACTGCTACAATTTAAAAAATCGAAATATTCAAGACCAATCATCCCGATTATAAGGATAGTTATGTCACCCCTTCCCCCCAGCCTGGATCTCGATGCCCTGCGCAGCTACGTGCTGGGGCTGGAGTGCGGCAGCTTTGCGCTGGCGGCGCAGCGGCTGTGTCGCTCCACCTCGGCGGTCAGCGCCCAGTTGAAAAAACTCGAACAGCAGTGCGGCACCGATCTGGTCATGAAGCAGGGACGTCACCTGGTGCCGACAGCCAGCGGTGAGCGCCTGCTGGGCTACGCCAAGCGGCTGCTGGCGCTCAATGACGAAGCCGTGCTCGCCCTCAAAGGGGAATTGCTGCAAGGGGAGATCCGGCTCGGGGTGCAGGAGGACTTCGGTGAATCTTTGCTCCCCGCCGTGCTGGGGCCCCTCTGTCGCCAGCACCCGGCCCTGCGCATGACGACCCGCATCGATCGCAACGGGGCCCTGGTGCAGGGGATCAGGGAGGGCACCCTCGACATGGCTCTCGCCTGGCAGCCACAGGGAGAGCGGGAGGATCTTCCCCTCATCGAGGTGGTGCAACTGGCCTGGATTGCCCACCCCGAGTGGGACCTCGCCCCTTTGCTCGCGTGCGGGGAGCCCCTGCCCCTGGTGCTCTTCGATGCCCCTTGCCTGATGCGGGCGCGGGCCATCCGCGCCCTCGACGATGCCGGGATCCCCTGGCGGATCGCCTTCACCAGCCAGAGCCTGGGCGGGATCTGGGCCGCCGTGCAGGCCGGGCTAGGGATCACGGTGCGTTCCCCCATCGGCATGCCGGCCAGTCTCGCCACACTCGGCGGCGTGCTGCCCTCACCGGGCTCCCTGGGGGTGGTGCTACTCGCCGCCAGCCATGAAACCGACGAGGCCAGACGCCAGTTGCAACGACTGCTCACGGACGCCGTGCATCAGGCCAGCGCCGGACAAAGGGGCTGAACAGCGCCTGGTCAACGCGCCCTACGGCGCCGAGGCGTGCCCATAAAAAAAACGGCAACCCTGGGGTTGCCGTTCTGCCTTCTAATTCCAATGGCGAGCCGGTTGGCTTAACCCGCCCGTTTGGCCAGCCAGGCTTCGGCGGCGGTGAGGGCTGCCTCTATCTGCTCGCGAGCGACGCCTCCCTTGGCGACCCGCTTGGCCAGAGTCGCTTCAAGCTCCAGGTTCGGGTAAACATCCTCCCCCACCACGGGGCTGAAGCGCTGGAACTCGGGGAGGGAGAGTTCTTCCAAGGGCTTTTTCACCTGGATCGCATAGACCACGGTCTCGCCGACGATATGGTGCGCCTCACGGAACGGAATCCCCTTGGCCACCAGATAGTCCGCCAGCTCGGTGGCGTTGGCGTAGCCGCCCTGGGCCGCTGCCATGGTGCGCTCGCCATTGACCTTCAGATCGATGAGCACCAGCGCCGCCATGTCGAGGCAGTCGTGCCAGGTATCGAGGGCGTCGAACAGCCCCTCTTTATCTTCCTGCATGTCCTTGTTGTAGGCCAGCGGTAGCGCCTTGAGGCTCATCAGCATGCCCATCTGGGCGCCGACCACCCGGCCGGTCTTGCCACGAATGAGCTCCAGCGCGTCCGGGTTCTTCTTCTGGGGCATCAGGGACGAGCCTGAGGTCACCGCATCGGATAGCTCCACAAAACCGGCTTCGCCGGTGTTGTAGAAAATGAGATCTTCGGCAAACCGCGACAGGTGGGTCATGGAAAGCGACGCCACGTGCATCAGCTCCACCACGTGATCCCGATCGGAGACCGAATCCAGGCTGTTGCGGGTGGCGCCGCTAAAGCCCATGTCGAGCGCCAGGGCTTCCCGGTCGATGGCATAGGCGGTGCCCGCCAGGGCGCCGCAGCCGAGGGGGCTGGTGTCGAGGCGCTTGAGGGCATCCTGCAGACGGGAATGGTCCCGCTCCAGCATCTCCACATAGGCCAGGGCCCAGTGGGCGTAAGTGACCGGCTGGGCACGCTGCAGGTGGGTGTAACCCGGCAGTACCGCGGCCTGGTTGGCACGGGCGGAGGCCACCAGCCCCTGTTGCAGGGCGGTGATGGAGCCGAGCAGCAGCTCGCCCTGTGCCTTGCACCAGAGTTTGAGGTCAGTGGCGACCTGATCGTTGCGCGAGCGACCGGTGTGCAGCTTCTTGCCAAGGGCGCCGACGGCGTCGATGAGCTGGCTCTCGACCCAGGAGTGGATGTCTTCGGCGTCCGAGTTCAGGATCTGCTGGGGATCCTGCTGCACGGAGGCGAGCAGTACCTCCATCGCCTGCTGCAACTGAGCCTGCTCACCCTCGGTCAACACCCCCACCTTGACCAGCGCTTTGGCCCAGGCCATGGAGCCTTGAATATCCTGCTCCGCCAGACGGTAGTCGAACCGCAGCGAATCGTTGAACTGCTTGAACCGGCTATCGGCTCCCTGACTGAAGCGTCCACCCCAAAGTGCCATACTGCTCTCCTTGAATGCGTTGTCGGCGGCGCCTTGCGCCGTCGAACTTGAAATCTTGCCCTGTTTTTCTGCGAGCCTGTTATCTCACAGAAGCGGCCAGGGCGCAGCCGCTCTCGTCACACCCGATGAGGATGGCAAAGGGCCTCTCTGCCTGTAAAAGAGGGGGCCATGCCCCCTCGTATCAACGGGTGATAGCGCTTGCTTAGCCGTGGGTATGGTCGCCACCGATGGCTTGATGCTGCTCTTTCATGGCGCGGATCCGGCTCGCCAGGGTGTAGAGACGGATGAAGCCTTCGGCATGGCTCTGGTCGTACACTTCGTCGGCACCGAAGGTGGCGAAGTCTTCGGAGTAGAGGCTGTTCGGCGACTTCTTCTGCACCGCGGTGACCTGACCCTTGTACATCTTCAGCACCACTTCACCGTCGAGCTCCTCGGCGATGGCGTTGGCGGAGGCGACGATGGCCTTGCACAGCGGGGTGAACCAGCGACCGTCATACACCAGGTGGGAGAACTCGGCGCCGAGTTTTTCCCGCCAGGCGCGGGTCGGTCTGTCCAGTACCAGCTCTTCCACGGCGCGCAGTGCGGCAACCATCACGGTACCACCCGGGGTCTCGTAGCAGCCACGGGACTTCATGCCCACCATCCGGTTCTCGGTGATGTCGATCCGGCCCACACCGTGCTTGCCGGCACGCTCGTTCAGGGTGGTCAGGATCTGGTGCGGGCTGAGCGGCTGGTCGTCAACGGCGACCACTTCGCCCTTGGCCACGGTCAGCTTGACGTATTCCGGCTCGTTCGGGGCATCCTCTGCAGAGACGGTCCACTGCCAGACGGCTTCGGACGGCTCGTTCCAGGTGCTCTCCAGCTCGCCACCCTCGGTGGAGATGTGCCAGGCGTTGGCGTCGCGGCTGTAGATCTTCTTCAGGGTCGCCTTGCAGGGGATGTTGCGGGATTCCAGATAGGCCAGCAGATCTTCCCGGGAACGCATGTCCCACAACCGCCAGGGGGCGATCACTTTCAGTTGGGGAGCCAGGGCAGCCACCGCACCTTCGAACCGCACCTGGTCGTTGCCCTTGCCGGTGCAACCGTGGGAGATGGCATCAGCCCCTTCCGCCAGGGCAGCCTCGACCATCGCCTTGGCGATCACCGGACGGGCCATGGAGGTACCCAGCAGGTAGGTGCCTTCATAGACGGCGCCGGTCTTCAGGGTCGGGTAGACGTACTCTTTGACGAACTCTTCCCGCAGATCCTTGACGATGCACTTGACCGCGCCGGAGGCGATGGCCTTCTGCTCGATACCTTCCAGATCGTCACGCTCCTGGCCCACGTCGGCGACGAAGGCGATGATTTCAGCGTCATAGTGCTCCTTCAGCCAGGGAATGATGGCCGAGGTATCCAGTCCGCCCGAGTAAGCCAGTACGATCTTGTTGATTCCGCTCATTTACTTCTCTCCGTGATGATTCGATAAAAAGGGGTGATTCCGGGTCGGTTGCCGGATTACTTCTGGCCCTGTCCGAAC
The DNA here is from genome assembly GCF_027707725.1 of Aeromonas sp. QDB25. NCBI lineage: Bacteria > Pseudomonadati > Pseudomonadota > Gammaproteobacteria > Aeromonadales > Aeromonadaceae > Aeromonas > Aeromonas sp. QDB25. The sequence continues at coordinate 16,373 of NZ_JAPCIZ010000005.1, forward strand.
AGGGTCAGCAGCACGGCGTTCTGGATATGCATCCGGTTTTCTGCCTCATCCATGATGAGGGAGGCTGGGCCGTCCATGACCTCCGAGGTGATCTCCAGCTCCCGGTGCGCCGGCTGGCAGTGCAGCACATGCTGGATGCCGGTCCGATCGAGCAGGGCCTGGTTGATCTGATAAGGCATGAAGATATCTTTTACCTGCTCCATTGGTGTGTTGTCACCCATGGAAACCCAGGTATCGGTATAAACCACGTCAAAGCCTTCGATATCCGCGACATCATCGCTGATATGTATGGTCGCGCCAGATTGAGCTGCCAGCGCCTGGGCCTGCAGGAAGATCTGGGTATCCGGGCCATGACCTTTCGGGCAGACCAGGGTCACGTCGGTGCCGAGGGTCGCCCCCAGCAGCAGCAGGGAGTGGCTCACGTTGTTGCCATCGCCGAGATAGGCCAGCTTCACCTTGGACAGATCGCTGTAGTGCTCGCTGATGGTCATGAAATCCGCCAGCCCCTGGCAGGGGTGGTAGAGGTTGCACAGGCTGTTGACCACAGGCACCGAGCCGAACTCGGCCAGCTCGACCAGGGTCTGGTGATCGAACACCCGGGCGACGATGGCGTCACACCAGCGGGACAGGTTGCTGGCGAAATCCTTCACCGACTCCCGCTTGCCGAGCGCGCCGTTCTGCTGATCCAGATAGACGCTGTGACCACCCAGTTTGGCGATGCCGATGTCGAAGGTGACCCGGGTACGCAGGGAGGGCTTCTCGAACAGGGTGACCACGCTCTTGCCCGCCAGGGCCTGGCTGTATTTCTTCGGATCGGCCTTGACCGCTTTACCAAGCGCCAGCAGCGCCTCGATCTGGGCCTTGCTTAAATCACTGTCTTTCAGAAGATGTTGCATCGGATTGTCCTTTTCCCGGTGGAGATCAGAGGGTGACCTGGGTGCCGACCGCGCCGCCAGCCAGCAGCTTGAGCAGCTGATCCGGGTAGCGCCAGCTGGCGACACAGACCGGCTTGCCCAGGGTTTCGGCGGCGTGCAGGGCGGCTTTCACCTTGACGGCCATGCCGTCCGTGATAACGCCCTTCTCCATCAGGTCCAGCGCGCTCTGCTTGTCCAGTTGCGGCACCAGCTTGCCCTTGCCATCCAGAATGCCGCTCACATCCGACAGCATCACCAGATCGGCGCCCAGCGCTTCGGCGATGGCGGTGGCCGCCTGATCCGCATTGACGTTCATCATCTGTCCGTCGGCGGTGATGCCGATGGAGCTCACCACCGGCAGGAAGCCCTGCCCCAGGATGCCGGCCACCAGCGCCGGGTTGCCCGGTTTGCAGTCACCGACCGCACCGAGATCCGGATCGAGCTGGGTCACCTGGCACAGACCGCCGTCGGCGAGGCACAGACCCACAGCAGGAATGCCGGTGGAGATGGCCTTGGCCATCATCATCTTGTTGGCGGTCCCGGCCAGGGCACCGGCAATCACGGGGATCTGCTCGAACGGGGTCACCCGCAGGCCGTTCTTCTTGGTGGAGGTCATGCCCAGCCCCTTGAGCAGGTCGTCCACCAGGCAGCCACCACCGTGCACCAGCACCAGAGGACGGTGCTGATCATCCAGGAAGGTCTTCAGGGTGGCGAACAGGGCGGTCAGGGCCTCGTCGTTCTCGATCAGGGCACCACCCAACTTGATTACCAGCGTCTGCTTGTCCATCTTCTCGATCCTTTCTTAAAGCGTTAAATCAGGCCGGTGGCCGGTTCAAAACCAAACTTGATATTTATGCACTGCATGGCTTGCGAGGCGGCCCCCTTGAGCAGGTTGTCGATGGCAGAAACCACCACCAGCATGTTGCCCTGCTGCTGCCAGGCGATGTCGCAGTAGGGTGTGCTCGCCACGCCGCGGATGGAGGGCATCTGGCCGGTGAGGCGTACCAGGGGCTTGCCTTCGTAGGCCTTGAGGTAGGCCTGATCCACCTGGGTGTGCGTCACCCCTTCCGCCAGTTGCACATAGATGGTGGCCAGGATGCCCCGCACATAGTTGCCGAGGTGGGGCTGGAACAGCACCTCCTTGCCGAGGTGGTGGCTGATCTCCGGCTGGTGCCTGTGATTGAAGGTGCCGTAGGGATTGAGGCTCACTTCGCAGAAACTGGTGTTGATGGCGGCCTTGCGACCGGCCCCGGAGACGCCGGAAACCGCATTGATGATGGGCTGCCATCCCTGGGCAATCAGCCCGGCCTGTTGCAGCGGCTTGAGAGCGCACAGGGAGGCGGTCGGGTAACATCCCGGCACGGCAATCAGTTGGGCGGCCTTGACGGCATCGGCATTCCACTCGGCCAGACCGTAGGCGGCCTGCTCCAGCCACTGCTCATTCTCGTGGGTGAAGCCGTAGAAGGAGGAGTAGAACTGCTGATCGTTGACCCGGAAGGCACCGGAGAGATCGAACACCGGCAACCCCTTGGCCAGGAACTTGGGCGCGAGTTCCGCACTCACCTCGTGAGCAGTGGCCAGCACCACCAGATCGGCCTGGGTCAGGATCCGGGTCATGCCGTCTTCGTCCAGGGGCAGCAGCGGCTGATCCAGCTTGCCCACCCATTGGGGATGCAGGGAAGAGAAGCGCTTGTGGGCGTCCTGGCTGCCGGCGGAAACATAGAGGCCGAACAGCTCGAGTTGTGGATGGTTCTGGACCAGAGCGGCCAGTTCGGCCCCCGCGTAGCCACTGGCACCGACGATAACGGTCTTAAGCATGTTTGAGTATTCCAAGTCTGGGTTCGAAATTCACAGCATGGTGCTGCGGTGCAAGGGGTCGGCTATCGCCCCTTTGATGCAACGAGTGCGGAGGGGCAATTCAGGCGGATATGCGTCGTCGGTTACAGATCAGGTGACAGAACATTAACTTTCCCTTACAACTAGAGGCCTTGTCGATGAGCACTCGAACAGAATATTCATGCACTCACTTTGCATTTGTATTTTCTAACAGAAACACTCCGGGGACGCAAGGAGGAGCTGATGGCCAAACTGGATTTTTTTTCACTTTATAAGAATATTATTGCGATTCCCTCTATCAGCAGCACGGATACTCGCTGGGATCAGAGCAACGAGGCGGTGATCCGGCTGCTGGCCGACTGGTTCGGCCAGCTTGGATTCCAATGCGAGGTGACGGCCCTGCCGGATCTGCCGGGCAAGTTCAACCTGGTGGCGACCTATGGTCAGGGAGAAGGGGGGCTGCTGCTGGCGGGCCACACGGATACGGTTCCCTTCGATGAAGGAGCCTGGACCAAAGACCCCTTCAAGGTGACCGAAGAGGGCAACCGCCTGTACGGGCTCGGCACCATCGACATGAAGGGCTTCTTCGCCTTTATCGTGGAAGCGCTCAAGGAGGTCGACCTCAAGACCCTGAGCAAGCCGCTGCGCATCCTGGCCACCGCCGATGAAGAGACCACCATGGCTGGGGCCCGCGCCATCGCCGCCGCAGCCGAACTCAAACCCGACTACGCGGTGATCGGTGAACCCACCGGGCTGGTGCCCGTGGTGGCCCACAAGGGCCACATGTCGGAAGCCATTCGCATCACAGGCCGAAGCGGCCACAGTTCGGATCCCGCCAACGGCGTCAATGCCATGGAGATCATGCACAAGGCCATGGGTCAGGTGCTCAGGCTCCAGCAGGATCTGAAGGAGAAGTACGCGGATCACCGCTTCGCCGTGCCCCAGCCCACCCTGAACCTCGGCTACATCCAGGGGGGCGACAGCCCGAACCGCATCTGCGGCTGCTGCGAGCTTCACATCGACATGAGGCCCACCCCGCAGGTGGGTCCCGACGAGCTGATGGGCATGTTGAAAGAGGCGCTCTCCCCCATCGAGATCCACCAGCCCGGCTGCCTGCACCTGCAGCACCTGCACGAACCCATTCCGGCCTATGCCTGCCAGGATGATTCCGAGCTGGTGCGGGAGGCGGAAAAGGCGAGCGGCCGGGCCGCCGAGTCCGTGAACTATTGCACCGAAGCCCCCTTTATCCAGCAGCTGGGTTGCGAGACCATAGTGATGGGCCCAGGCCATATCACCCAGGCCCACCAGCCCGATGAATACCTGGATCTGTCGTTCGTCAAACCGACCACGGCGGTGCTGCAGCACCTGATCCGGCGCTTCTGCGTCTAGCCAAACAGGGATGTAAGTAAGTTACATGACAGGCGCCTTGGGACAGGTGAGGGAAATACATGTTCTGAATCGGCTTGTTATTTGACCTTGCGCAGACAATCTGGGTAGATTGTCCCCCTAAGATGACGGAGCATATGTTGTAATCGCACAACAATAAGTGAGGTCGCCTCCCGCCTGGAAGGTCAGGAGGCACCAACAAAATAAGGATGTGGAATGAACGAAAAGTACGCCGCACTACGGGCCAACGTAGGCATGTTGGGCCAACTGCTGGGTAAATCCATCAAGGATCATCAGGGGCAGGCCTTCCTCGACAAGATTGAGACCATTCGCCAACTGGCCAAGTCTTCCCGCAAGGGAAACGAGACAGACAGAGAGCGCCTGCTCGACACCCTGCGTACCCTCTCCGATGACGAACTGCTGCCCGTGGCCCGTGCCTTCAGCCAGTTCCTCAACCTGGCGAACGTGGCGGAGCAGTTCCACACCATCTCCCGTCGCTGCGAAGAGCAGGTCTGCACCCCGGACCCGCTGGAGCAGATGTTCGACAAGCTGAAAGCCTCCAACCTGTCCCAGGAGGCCATCATCCAGGCCGTGCGCGAGCTGGACATCGATCTGGTGCTGACCGCTCACCCCACCGAGGTGACCCGTCGTACCCTGATCCACAAGCACGTGCAGCTCAACGACTGCCTCGAGGCGCTGGAACTGTCCGATCTGCTGCCCCGCGAGCGGGACAAGATCCAGAGTCGCATCGAGCAACTGGTCAACCAGGCCTGGCACACCAACGAGATCCGCGAACAGCGCCCGACCCCGGTGGACGAAGCCAAGTGGGGCTTCGCCGTGGTGGAAAACAGCCTGTGGCCGGCCATCCCCGAATTCATGCGCAATCTGGACGAGCGCCTGCAACACCATCTGGGTGTGCGGCTGCCGCTGGACGCCGCGCCGGTCAAGTTCACCTCCTGGATGGGCGGTGACCGCGACGGCAACCCCTTCGTCACCGCCAAGGTGACCGCCGAAGTGCTGGAGCTGGGCCGCTGGATGGCGGTGAGCCTGTTCTACAAGGACATCAAGGAGCTTACCTCCGAGCTCTCCATGGCCGATTGCACCGACGCCGTGCGTGCCCGGGTCGGCGACAATCCCGAGCCCTATCGCGCCCTGGTGCGTGAGCTGCGCGAGCAGCTGCGCGAGACCCAGGAGTACCTGACCGCCAAGGTACAGGGCCAGGCGAGCGAGAGCCGGGATCTGGTCAAGAGCACCGCCCAGCTGCGCGAGCCCCTGGAGCTCTGCTACCACTCCCTGCACGCCTGCGGCATGGGCAATATCGCCGACGGCATGCTGCTGGACGTGCTGCGCAAGCTGGCCTGCTTCGGCATCCACCTGGTCAAGCTGGACATCCGTCAGGATGGCGAGCGTCACGGCCAGGTCTTCTCCGAGCTGACCCGCTACCTGGGTGTGGGCGACTACGCCGAGTGGAGCGAAGAGGACAAGCAGGCCTTCCTGCTGCGCGAGCTGAACTCCCGCCGCCCCCTCATCCCGAGCGACTGGGATCCCAGTGCCGAGACCCGCGAGACCATCGACACCTGTCGCGTCATCGCCCAGCACGACCCCGATGCGTTCGGCATCTACATCATCTCCATGGCCGGTGCCCCGTCCGATGTCTTGGCGGTCCAGCTGTTACTGAAGGAAGCTGGCTGCAAGTTCCGCATGCCGGTTGCCCCGCTGTTCGAGACCCAGGAAGACCTGATGGCGGGCACCGCCGTGATGGAACGCCTGCTGTCGGTGGACTGGTATCGCGGTTACATCCAGGGCCGTCAGTACGTGATGATCGGCTACTCCGACTCCGCCAAGGATGCGGGCATGATGGCCGCTGGCTGGGCCCAGTACGCCGCCATGGAATCCCTGGTGGCGCTGGCTGAAGCCAACAACATCCGCCTCACCCTGTTCCATGGCCGTGGCGGTACCGTCGGCCGTGGCGGCGCCCCCGCCCATCAGGCGATCCTCTCCCAACCCCCGGGATCCCTGCGCGGCGGCCTGCGGGTCACCGAACAGGGAGAGATGATCCGCTTCAAGTTCGGCCTGCCGAAGGTGGCCATCCAGAGCCTGAACCTCTACACCAGCGCCGTGCTGGAGGGGAACCTGCTGCCGCCGCCCAAGCCGAAAGAGAGCTGGCGCGCCGTGATGGAGCAGCTGGCGTCTGTCTCCTGCGATCACTACCGCAGTATCGTGCGCGGTCACCCGGACTTCGTGCCTTACTTCCGTGCCGCCACCCCGGAGATGGAGCTCGGCAAGCTGCCGCTCGGTTCCCGCCCAGCCAAGCGCAAGCCCAACGGCGGTGTCGAGAGCCTGCGCGCCATCCCCTGGATCTTCGCCTGGACCCAGAACCGGCTGATGCTGCCGGCCTGGCTCGGCGCCCACAAGGGATTGCAACAGGCCATCGACGACGGCCAGAAGAGCGTGCTGGACGAGATGAGCCGCCAGTGGCCCTTCTTCCGCACCCGTCTCGAAATGCTGGAGATGGTGTTCCTCAAGGCCGACCTCTGGCTGGCGGAATACTATGACACCCGCCTGGTGCCGGAGAACCTGTGGGCACTCGGCAAGCAGCTGCGTCAGGAGCTTGCCGACTCCATCGAGGTGGTGCTGAAACTGCGCCCGCAGGGCGACCTGCTGGACGATCAGCCCTGGATCAAGGAGTCCATCAAGCTGCGCAACCCCTACACCGACCCGCTCAACGTGCTGCAGGCCGAGCTGCTCAATCGCTCCCGCAACCACCCGGAGACCCTGCACCCCGAGCTGGATCAGGCGCTGATGGTCACCATCGCCGGCATCGCCGCCGGCATGCGCAACACCGGCTGATCCCGGACCGTTGCAAACAAGGGCGCCTCAGCGCCCTTTTTCGTCTCTGCCGGGCACGGGGATCCCGATATTCCCGCCAGAACAGCCCCCTCTAAGGGAAAAAAACATCCACAACAAACAGGGCGCCATGATGGTGCCCTGTTTTATTTTGCGATATAGCCTCTCATCAGGAGACCTGGTTGCGACCCCGACGTTTTGCCTCGTAAAGTCGCTGGTCCACGCACTGAAGCCAGTCATCCATGCGCCTGTAACTCATCTGATAGGGGGTGAGCCCCACGCTGATGGTGACGGTGATCGCCTGATGCTGGTACAGGAAGGTGTGCTGCTCCACCTGGTGCCGGATGCGCTCCATGATGGTGTGGGCCTCCTCCAGGGTCGTGCCCCGCAGCAGCAGGATGAACTCCTCCCCGCCAAATCGCGCCACCAGATCCTTGCTGCGCACCGCCTGCATCAGGAGCCCCGCCAGCGACGCCAGCACGGCATCCCCGGCAAGGTGTCCATATACATCATTGATTTGCTTGAAGAAGTCGATGTCTATCAAGGCCAGGCAGCAGGCCTCCCCTTCGGCGGGATGGTGCTGGACGTGATCCAGCAACACGTTGGCCTGCTGGAAAAAGCTGCTGCGGTTGGGCAGCTTGGTCAAGAAGTCGTGCTCGGCGTTGAAGCGCAGCACCCGCTCCATGCGGCTGCGCTCATCCTCCAGGTTGCGGGCGTGGATAAGGGTGCCAAGGGCCGTGGTGAGGGGCTCGAGCAGGCTGACATGGGTCTCGTCAAAGCCACCCGGGCGGTTGGCCAGGGCGATCATGCCGATCGCCTCTCCCTTGTGGCGGATGGGAATGCCGAGGAAGCTCTCCAGGTGCGGATGACCACGGGGGGAGACACCGCGACTGGCTGGATGGCTCGGCAGATCGTTGCAGCACACCAGGGTATTGTGGGTCACCACGTGCCCAAACAGGTTGTCGAGCTTGCTGAAGATGAGCCCGCCCCGGCTCTGGCGCTGCTGCTCATACCAGGCATGGGTCGCCTCGTCCCAGGAGACATTGGAGATGGAGGGGACATAGAGACTGGGGCGGCCATCCTCGTACTGAATGATGCCGATGAAACCATAGGAGCTTTCGCTCACGCTCAGCAGCCGCTCGAAGACGGTATCGCAGGCGGAGCCGAGATTGCGATCGAGCAGAAAACTCTGGTGCGCGGCCACCACGATGTCAAACAGCTGGCTCTGCTGCTCGACCCGCTGCTTGGCCATCACAGCCGAGGTAATGTCGTGCGCCAGCTTGACCACCCCCAGCAGGGTGCCGGCCTCGTCGCTCACGGGCATGTAGGTGGCATGGAGCCAGAGGGGGTTGCCACCTTGCCTGACCCGGCGAAACTCCCCCGACTGGATCTCGCCACCCAATACCCTCTGCCAGAAGAGATCATGCTCGGCCTGCAGATCCGGCGGCAAGAGCATGAGATGGGACTGGCCCACCAGCGCTTCGGGGGGATAACCCAGCATGTCGCAAAACAGGGGATTGACCGACACCATGCGACCATCGAGATCGAACTCGACCATGCCATAGGCCCGATCAAGGGCGGTCAGCCTGGCGAGGGTCTCATATCGATCCATCGCGTCGATATCGCGAGCGCAAAGTGCTGTGGTATTCATGGCTACGATTCCTTTCGATCGCCGGCGCATTGCATTGGAATGCGGGGACAAGTGCCCAAATCATAGGATCCGGCACCCGGTTACGCTAACACAGGCCCCGATTGGGTGTGAAGACTGGTTCTTGCCACATCCGGCTCCCGGGCGCAGACTGTCTGGCCTTGCCACGGTTCGAGGAGACCCCATGACACCCGCCATCAACTTGCTGAAAAAGCTCAAGATCCCCCACAGGCTCTACCCCTACGAGTGCGAAGCCCACGACGACTTCGGCAAGCATGCCGCTACCCAGCTGGGTCTGCCTGAGGCGCAGGTGTTCAAGACCCTGCTCGCCCATCACGACAAGCAGGCGGTGGTGGCCATCGTGCCCTCCTCGGGCATGTGCAGCCTCAAGCAGCTCGCCAAGGCCACCGGGCTCAAGAAGGTGGAGATGATGAAGCCGGCGGAAGCCGAAAAGCTGACCGGCTACAAGGTGGGCGGCATCAGTCCCCTGGCCCAGAAGAAGCTGCTGCCCACCGTGCTGGACGACTCCGCCATGGCCTTCGACGAGATCCTGGTGAGCGGTGGCAAGCGGGGGCTCTCGGTCGGCGTGGCCCCCGGGGACATGGTCCGGCTGATGAACTGGATTGCGGCCCCCATCGGCGATCACCACGACTGAGCAAACAAAAGAGGCGCCATGACTGGCGCCTCTTGCGTCTGGATGTCGGATCTGGCGCCTGTGTGCGAAGGATACCCAAAGCCCCGGCACCGGAAACCGCCCCGTCCCGGCGGGTGATCTGCCGCCCTCAACACGCCGCAGAGCGGCAGGCGGCGGTCAGTTCGGAGAGTCGGCGACGCTGACGCCCGGCATGGTCGAAGTTGCCGTCCTCCAGCCAGCGCTCGAAGCACCCTTTCAGGGCGGGCCACTCGCTGTCGATGACGGAGAACCAGGCCGTATCCCGGTTGTGTCCCTTGTCCACCCGCGCCTGACGGAAGGTCCCCTCATAGTGAAAGCCGAGGCGCAGGGCCGCCTGGCGCGAAGGCAGGTTCAGGGCATTGCACTTCCACTCGTAGCGCCGGTATCCCAGAGCAAAGGCATTGGCCATCATCAACACCATGGCCGCCGTCGCCAGCCGTGACTGCTGCATGGCGGGGGAGAAGTGCAGCCAGCCCACCTCGATGCTGCCCGCCAGGGGATCGATGCGCAGGTAGCTCGCCAGCCCCAGCGCCCGTCCGCTCCCCTCGTCGATGATGCCGTAGAACTGGGGATCCCGCTTGGTGGCGACCTCCCGCAGCCAGACCCCCATGGCGGTCTCGTCCGCGAAAGGGCCGCTGGTCAGGTAAGTCCACATGGCCCCGCTGTCGGCACTGAATGCCTGCCACAGATCCCCCAGGTGGCGCTCGGGATCAAGGGGCTCGAGACGACAGCCCCAGCCATGCAGTGCGCGGTGGGGAGGGAACTCGGCGCCGCGCCATTCTGGCAGCGCACGCCCCAGAGGCTGCCCAAAGTCGTTGAAAAGGGCGGCGCCGGACAGGGAGGCGTCGCCCCCCTCATTGCAACGTTCAACAGGCACAGGCAATTCCCCCTTCCAGCAGCACTCCGGGCTCGCTGCCCGTGGCGACGGCGAAACCGTCCTGACGCCACCAGTGCAGGCCCCCTATCAACTCCTTGACCTCAAACCCGAGGGACGCCAGCTTGTAGGCCCCCTGGGTCGAACCGTTGCAGCCGATGCCGTCGCAATAGCAGACATACACCAGGTTCCGGTCCAGTACCGCCGTGGTCGACGCCGTCATGGTCCTGTGGGGGAAGGAGATGGCGCCGGGAATGTGCCCCTCGGCATAGTGTTCGGGGGAGCGGGTATCGATGACCACGATGCCCGCCACCCCGGCCAGCAGATCGGCGGCCAGATCCGCCGGATCGGTACGAAACTTCAGCTGGGCCTCGAAAAAGGCGCTGGCTTCGGCGGCCCCTGCCACCCCTGTGCTCAATACATGACTCATCCTGAACGCTCCTGATGACTAGATGACGATCTCTGTGGTGACGACGGTGTTGACCGAGTTGGCGATGAAGCACTCCTCATGGGCCTGGTGGTGCAACTGCTCCAGATCGGCCAGGGCGGGCTCCTGCTCTCCCCCGAAGATCACCCTGGGACGCAGGGTGACCCGGGTCATGGCGAGGCGATCTTGCCCGTTTTTCGCCATGATGCCGACCGCTTCGTCCCGGTAGCTCTCTACCCGATAGCCCGCCTTCGCCGCCAGCCAGAGAAAGGTGAGCATGTGGCAACTGGAGAGGGCCGCCACAAACGCCTCTTCCGGGTCCACATGTTCCGCCACCGAGTAAGGCAGCGGCACCACATGGGGAGAGGAGGAGGCCGGCACCCTGACCCCGCCATCAAACGCCCACTCATGGGCCCGGCTGTAACGCTGATCGACGAAGGGCTCGTGCTCCCCCCGCTGCCAACTGATGGTGGCACTGTATTCCGACATGCAGACTCCTTGTGTTGCCAATCCGTGCCGCCCGCTGGCGCCACCCTGTGACCACCAATGTAGCGACAAAATGGCCTTGCCACGCCGACCAATTTTGCCAATATGGGCAGACCAATTTCATCGAGCCGCCACCATGACCATCCACCCCACCCGCTCTGCCCGTCGGTCGCCAGCCCCACTGCCGCGCCATGCCCTGCGGGCAGGCTCCCTGCCTCGAAAGAGGCGCAACCCCCGAGCCAACGGGAGCACACCATGACCGTTCTGCCAACGCTCTTCGCCAGCCAGCAGCAAGGGGATCTGCCCCTGCACGAACAACTGGTGCGTACCCTGCGCGAGGCCATCCTGGCGGGCCACCTGCCCCTGCACAGCCGCCTGCCCGCCAGCCGTCTCCTGGCCCGGGATCTCGGTATCTCCCGCAGCACGGTGGAACTGGCCTATGGCCGGCTCGAGGCGGAGGGGTATCTGGTGCGCAAGGTGGGCGCCGGCAGCTTTGTCGCCCTGGCGGCGGTGCGCCCCGCGCCGCGCCCGCCCCAGTCAGCGGCGGGCCTCTCCCGTCGCGGTCAGGAGATGGCCCTGGGTGGCGCCTGTCACGACGTGCCCGAGGTGGGCACCACCTTTGCTTCCAGCCAGCCGGATCCCCGTCTCTTCCCCCAGGCACTCTGGGGTCGGCTGATGCAGCAACAGTGGCGCCAGCGCGCCAGCGACTGGATGAACTACGGGGATCCCCAGGGGCTTGGGGAACTTCGCGCCGCCATCAGCAGCTATCTGGTGCAGTCACGCGGCGTGGTGTGCGAGCCGGATCAGATCCTGATCCTCACCAGCTCCCAGCAGGGGATCCTGCTGGCGACCCAGTTGCTCATCGATGCCGGTGACACCGTCTGGGTGGAAGACCCCGGTTATCCCGGGGCTCGCACCGCCATGGAGAGCGCCGGTGCCCGGGTGCATCCGGTGCCGGTGGATGAAGAGGGGCTCAACCCTCATGGGGATCATCCTGCGCCGCGCCTCATCTATTGCACCCCGGCACACCAGTACCCCCTTGGCGTCCCCATGAGCCTGCCCCGCCGCATGGCGCTGCTGGCCGAGGCAGAGCGTCACGGCGCCTGGATCCTGGAGGACGATTACGACGGGGAGTACCAGTATGATCAGCGTCCCCTGCCCGCCCTGCAGGGGCTCGACGGCCAGGGGCGGGTGATCTATGTGGGCACCTTCAGCAAGGTGCTGTTCGGCTCGCTGCGCCTCGCCTACCTGGTGCTGCCCAGGCCGCTGATGGACTCCTTCTGCCGCGCCCGGGCCGCCGTCGACGGCCACAGCAACCAGTTGCTGCAAGCGGTCACGGCAGACTTCATCCGGGGCGGGCACTTCGCCACCCACCTGCGCCAGAGCCGCCTCCTCTACCAGAGCAGACGGGATCTGCTGCTGGCGGAACTGGCCGAGTACTGCCCGGGGCTCACCCCCATCCACAGCGGCGCCGGCCTGCAGTGCGCCGTGCTGCTGCCCCCCGGTGGCGAGGCGCGCTGGACCGATGCCGCCAACGCCTGCGGGCAGGGGCTGCGTCATCTGGGCCAGTTCTACCTGGGCCCGCCGACGCTGGAGGGGTGGCTGCTCGGCTTTGGCTGCCTCGACAACCAGACGCTGCGCCAGCTATGTCGTCGCCTGGGTCTCTTGATGAAATCCGCATGACCCCCTTCTCAAGAGGTCAGATCTGCCAGAACCTGATAGCGCTGTGTCGACGGGAGTGGCCCGTCTATACTGGGCACAATCCCGTTGCCGAACCCGGTCAAGATGCATCGAACCCTGCTCCTTTTGCTCCTCCTTTCCCTCCCGTCCCTCACGATGGCGGCCACCCGCTTCACCCTGATCACCGGGGAAACCCAACAGGATGTCCGCATGAATTATTACCGGGCGGCGATGAGGCTGGCGCTGGAGAAAACACGGCCCGATTACGGCGACTATGAACTGCTCGACGCCATCAGGATGAACAAGGCGAGGATGCGGCTCGAAGTGCAAACACCGGGCAAGAATGCCCTCTTCATCGTCGACAGCTGGCCCCAGGAGATCCCTCAACCCGGCGTCACCCTGGTCCCCTTCCCCATCGATCTGGGCGTGCTCGGCTACCGGGTCTGTTTTGTCGGCAGCGCCCGTGCCCAGGCCCTGGCCGGGGTTCACACCCTGTCCCAGTTGCAGCAGTTCACGCAAGGGGTGGGCACAGGCTGGCGGGATGCCGACATCCTGCGCTACAACGGCTTCAGAGTGCAGGAGGTGGATAACTATGAGTCACTGTTTCGCCTGGTGGCCCGTGGCCGGATCGATCTCTTCTGCCGTGGTGCCAACGAGATATTGAGCGAGTGGAAAAACCACAGACCCGGCCTGCCGGGGCTGACCGTGGATAGCCATGTCGCCCTCTTCTATCCGCTCATCCACTCCCTCTATAGCCACGCCACCTACAGCAAGGAGCGCGAGCGCCTTTTGCGCGGCCTGCAACTGGCCTGGAAAGATGGCTCCCTGCAGCGCCTCTGGCGCCATCATTTCCAGCCTTCCCTGGTCTTTGCCCGGCTCGATTCACGCCAGATCTTCCGGCTGACCAACCCGCAGTTGCCCGACGAGAGCACCGACTACCGCTCCTATCTCTATGACCCGATGAGGGATGACTTTGGCATCGCTCCCTGACTGGCTCGCCGGTTCTCCCCTGTCAGGCAGGCTCCCCTTGCGCACTCTCTGCCTGGCGCTGCTGCTCTGGTTGCTGCCGACCTGCGTCATAGCCGCCCCCGGCAGCATTCGTGCCTGCATGGAGAACAGTGATTCGCCTCCCTGGTTGCTGATGTCCGGCGAGGGGATAGTGCAGTTCCACCTCAAGGAGGTGGCAAACCGGATCGGGCACCCCATCATTCTCACCCCCCTTCCCTGGAAACGCTGCCTCTCCCTCGTCAGCCAGGGCCAGCTCGATGCCGCCGTCAAGCTGAGCTACAGCGAAGAGCGTGCTCGCACCATAGGGGTCTATCCCATGCGACACGGGGCACCTGATCCCGCCAAGCGCCTGCTCACCGAGAGCTACAGCCTCTACCAGCCAAAAGGCGGACAGGTTCGCTGGGATGGCCGCCAGCTCGTCGCCCATGGCGTCATTGCGGCGCAGTCCGGTTTCTCCATCGTCGCCCAGCTGCAGGAGAGCGGTGTCAGGGTGGATGACTCCAGCAGGGAGCCACTGATCCTGCTCAAGAAGGTCGCGATGCAGCGCGCCGTTGCCGCCGCCCTGCAAACCGGGGTCGCAGAACGGACCCTGGCCGCCCACCCGCAGCTGCAGGCCACACTCGAGCGGATCACCCCTCCCCTGGTCGAAAAACCCTACTACCTCATCTTCTCCCACCCCTTCCATCAAGCCCACCCCGATCTCAGCCAACAGGTGTGGGACGAGATTGAGGAGGTGCGACACTCCGCAGCCTATGCCCGCTTCGTCACAGGCATGGCGTCACCGGGGACCCCCTAACCCCAGCCCCCCCTCCCTCAGCCCTGCTCGCGGCACAGGGCAAGCCAGGCCTCGGCGGTGCGGGAGAGGTAGCGATCCCCTGGCCAGATCACCCCGAGCCGCCAGCTCAGCGCCGGGGCCAGAGGGCGCAACACCAGCCCATCCGGCGTCAGCCGCCGACAGATGGGCTCCGGCAGGAAAGCGACCCCCATGCCGCTTCGCACCATGGCAGTGAGAAAGTCCCACTGGCTGCTGCGGGCCGCCACCTGAGGCACGAACCCGGCTTGCTCGCAGGCCTGCTCCAGCCGCTCGCTCAGGGTGAAGGCCTGGGTATAGAGCAGGAAGGGTTCGTCCCGCAGAGCCTCCAGCCGGATCTCGCCCCCCTCGCGCCAGCGGGGCAGGTCCGGCAGCACCACCCGGATGGGGTAACTGTCCAGATCCAGGGCGCAGAGGGCCCCCTCTTCCCTGGTCGGCAGCATGGTGATGGCGAGATCCAGCTCCCCCGCCAGCACCGCCTGCTCGATGCGCCGCCCGCCATATTCGACGATGGAGAGCTCCACACCGGGGTAGCGGCTGCGATAGGTACGAATGAGATCCGCATAGACATGGCCCACCATGGGCGGGATGCCAAGGGCAAGACGCCCGGATTGCAGGCTCTGCAGATCCGCCAGCTCCGCCTCCAGCTGCTGCATCTCCGCCAGGATGGTCTGGGCCCGATTGAACAGCACCTGGCCGCTGTCGGTCAGGGTGAAGCGGCGGCCGACCCGGCTCAGCAGGGGCTGGCCCAGCTCCTCTTCCATGTTGCGGATCATTTTGCTGATGGTGGGCTGGGTGACGAACAGCTTCTCGGAGGCGCGGGTGAAGCTCTGCTCCCGCACCAACTCGACGAAGTAACGCAGGGCTCGAATATCCATGATGCTCTCTTGACGGGGATGGCTGGCTAAATCATGCCTCTTTGGCATGATTTTGATAATTTAAATTCATTTTTTGCAGGTTTGGTCCCTCTCTATACTGTGAGCAGGTTCACAGAAAGACGCTTGCCATGAAAACCCTCTGCCTTCGCTGGTTGCAAACCCCCTTCCAAATTGCCCTGCTGGCGGCCATCTGGTTGCTGGCCGACATCGCAGTGCGCACCTTGCACCTGCCCCTGCCCGCCAACCTCACCGGCATGTTGCTGCTGCTGGTCTGCATCCTGCTCGGAGTGGTCAAAGCCCAGTGGTTCAGTGCCGGGGCCCGCTGGCTGCTGGCGGAGATGCTGCTCTTCTTCGTCCCCGCCGTGGTGGCCGTGGTCAACTATCAGGAGCTGCTGCTGCAGGAGGGGTGGCGCATCATGGTGGTCCTGATCGTCAGCACCGTGCTGGTGCTCGGCACCACGGCGCTGGTGGTGGACAGGGTCTATCGCCTCGAGCTGAAGCTGGCCCGCCGGAGTCGCCGCCATGTCTGACACCCTGCTCGGCCTGCTCTGCTTCGCCCTGACCCTGCTCTTCTACTACGCCAGCAAGTGGCTCTATGGCAAAAAGCGCATCCTGCCCCTGATGCCGCTGCTGCTGGCCCCCACCCTGCTGGTGGCCGTGGTGATGTTGTTCCACATTCCCTACCGGGACTACATGGCCGAATCCCACTGGCTGCTCTGGCTGCTGGGCCCTGCCACCGTCGCCTTCGCGGTGCCCGTCTACGAGAATCGCCAGCTGATGCGCCGCCACTGGCTCTCCCTCTCGGTCGGGGTCGTGGCGTCCGTGGTGATGGCGGTGGGCAGCACAGTGCTGCTGGCCCGCTGGCTCAACCTCTCCGAGCTGTTGCAGCGCAGCATGGCCATGAGATCCATCACCACCCCCTTCGCGGTGGAGGCGACCCGTTCCGTGGGTGGCAACGCCGATCTCACCGCCCTGTTCGTGGTGCTGACCGGCGTCATCGGCATGGCGGTGGGAGAAAGCGTGCTCACCGTGCTCGCCATCCGCAGCCGCCTCGGCAAAGGCGCGGGCTTTGGTGCCTCGGCCCACGGGGCCGGGACAGCCAGGGCCTATCAGATGGGCAACGAGGAGGGGGTGGTCTCCAGCATGGTAATGATGATAGCCGGCATGGCCACTGTGCTGCTCGCCCCCCTCCTGGGCCAGCTGTTCTGGTAACTCCGCCACCCGATAACAGAAGAGGCGCCCTGGGGCGCCTCTTCTCATTGCATCGTGTCACGCAGCCTCAGAGGCTGGCGCAGATCTGCCACAGATCGTACTGGATGGCGGCGGCCGTCACTTCCCGGCCCGCTCCCGGCCCCTGGATCACCAGGGGGTTGGTGCGATAGCTGTCGCTCTCGATGGCGAACACGTTGTCGCAGGGCAAGAGGTTGGCAAACGGGTGATGGGGCTCCAGCGCCTCCAGCCCGACGCGGGCCTTGCCGTCGTGCTCGAAGCGGGCGACATAACGCAGCACCTTGCCGACCCGGCGCGCCCCCTCGAAGGCGGTCTGGATAGGGTCATCCAGCTCCTTGAGCCTGTCCATGAACTGATCCGCACCCACCTTGCGCAGGGCCACCGGCACCAGGTTCTCCAGCTCGATGTCGGCGGAGTCGAGTTCGAAGCCCGCCTCCCGCGCCAGGATGAGCAGCTTGCGCCGCACATCCTGACCGGAGAGATCCTCCCGGGGATCCGGCTCGGTCAGGCCGTGTTGCCACGCCTCGTCCACCAGTTCGGAGAAGGGGCGAGTGCCGTCATACTGCTGGAACAGCCAGGAGAGGGTGCCGGAGAAGATGCCGGAGACCCCCTGGATGCGGTCACCGCTCTGGCGCAGCATCTGGATGCTGGACTGGATGGGCAGCCCGGCCCCCACGGTGGCGTTGTAGCGCCACTGCACCTGGTGGTCGCGACAGGTCTGCTTGATGCGCTGGTAAAACTCGCTGTCGGCGGCACCGGCAAACTTGTTGGCGGCGATGATGTGGATGCCGAGCTGGGCAAAGTCCGGGTAGTAGCGGCTCACCGTCTCGCTGGCGGTCATGTCGAGCGCGATCAGGGAGTCAAAACTGTGCTGCTCCAGCTGGGAGAGCAGCTCCGGCCAGATGAGCGGCTTGGGATGGAAGTTGTCCTGTAACTTGAGGGGATCCAGCCCCTCTTCGTCCAGCAGCCCGCCCTTGGAGTCGAAGACCCCGTAGAGGGTGAGCGCCAGATTGAGCTCATGCTCGAGGCGCGCCTTCTCGCGGGCGTAGAGCCCCAGCCAGTGACCGCCGATATTGCCCTTGCCGAACACCACCAGCCCGACCCGGGTCGGGCGGCTGAACAGGGCACTGTGCAGAGCGATGAGCAGCGGCTCCAGCACGATCTGGCGCAGCACGGCCACCAGGCTCAGGCCGTCTTTGGCCACCTGCACGAACTCCAGAGGCTGATCCGCCAGCAGCTGGTAGAAGCGGTGGCACTGCTCGGCATTGTCGGTGACGCCGGCCCCCACCAGGGCGACCAGGCTGAACCCCTCCTTCTGGATGAGGCCGGTAAAGTTGCCCTGCAACTGGAAGTCACGGAGCACCTCGAAGGCCCCTTGTGCCACCTCCAGGGTGTAGGCAAGACGCAGCACCCGCCGATCCGGCTGGCGCTGCAGGGTGAGCGGATGGAGGCGATGGCGGGCCAGATGGGCCTCGATGGCCGCCACTGTCTGCTCAAAGTCAGTCTGCGGCAGCACCTTGAGCTCGATGAGGGCTATCTGATCCACCGAGGAGACGATGCGGGCACCGCCGGAGCGGGGCGCACGGCGCAGGATGTGGGTGCAGCCTTCGTCCGGATTGTAGCTGCAGCGCAGGGTGAGGCGCTGACGGCTGTCGGCCACCGGCTGCAGGGTACGCGAATGCAGAACCGAGGAGCCCAGGCGCGCCAGCTCGTTGGCCTCGGCCAGGCTCAGGCGCTCCAGCAGACGCGCCTCTTTCACCCGGCGCGGGTCGGCACTGTAGACCCCGGCCACGTCGCTCCAGATGGTGGTGGACTCCCCGTCCGCCAGCGCCGCCAGGAGGCTGGCACTGTAGTCGGAGCCGTTGCGCCCCAGCAGCAGGGAACGCCCCTCCATGTCGGCGGCGATGAAGCCGGTCACCACGATGCGACCGGCGTGCTCGGCCAGGCGGGCCTTGAGCAGCTCGCTGGAGAGGGCGGTATCCACCTTGATGAGGGCGCCGTCTTCTGCGCGCAGGAAACTGCGAGCATCGAGCCATGCGGCCACCTCACCCCGGCTGGTGAGCAGGGCAGCCAGCAGGCGGGCGGACCACACCTCGCCAAAGGCGAGCAGGCCGTTGCGCTCGAAGCGGTCAAACTGCCCCTCCAGGGTCTTGGCGATCAGCTGCATGTCGTCCGTCAGTTGCTGGCTCAGATCGAGGTGAAGCTCCCCTTCCAGCAGGCCGTCGATCAGGCTCTGCTGATAGGCGTGCAGGGCGGTGATGGCTTCGCCTGCGGCCTCATCCCCCGCTTCCGCCAGCTCCACCAGCTGGATCAGCCGGTTGGTGGTCTTGCCCGCGGCGGAGACCACCACCAGCTCGTTGCCCCCCACCTGTTGCTCGACGATGCTGGCGACCCGGCGATAACAGACCGGATCCGCCAGGCTGCTGCCGCCGAACTTGTGTACATGGCGCCGCTTGAAGACTGCCTCTGTTGCCACCACACACTCTCCTTGTTGTTGTTCCATTACTTCACCTGCTCTGCCTGTTGTGCCAACTGCGCCTGTTCAAACCCCTGGGCCAGATCGGCCACCAGATCCTCACCGTGTTCGATCCCCACCGACAGGCGCAGCAACTGGGCACTGATACCCGCCGCCTGCTGGGCCGCAGGGGTCATGGCCCTGTGGGTCATGCTGGCCGGATGGGCCACCAGACTCTCCACACCGCCGAGGGACTCCGCCACCGAGAAGAGGCGCAGCCCCGCGAGGAAGGCACGCAGCCCCGTCTCGTTGCAATCGAGCTCAAAACTTAGCATGGCGCCAAAGCCGGACTGTTGACGGCGCGCAATGTCGTGGCCCGGATGGCTCGGCAGGCTGGGGTGATAGATACGCTTGACCAGCGGCTGCTGCTGCAAGAAGGCGAGGATGCGATCCGTGTTCTCCTGATGGGTGCGCAGGCGCGGGGCCAGGGTGCGCAGGCCCCGCAGGGTGAGGTAGGAGTCAAAGGCACCGGAGGTGAGCCCCAGGCAGTTGGCCCACCACACCAGGGAGTCGGCCAGAGCCTTATCCTTGGCGATCGCCACACCCCCTACCACGTCGGAGTGGCCGTTGATGTACTTGGTGGTGGAGTGGACCACCACGTCGGCACCAAGGGCCAGGGGCTGTTGCAGCAAGGGGGAGAGGAAGGTGTTGTCCACCACCACCTGGGCCCCCACCCCGTGGGAGGCCTCGGCGATGGCGGCGATGTCCACCACCCGCAGCAGCGGGTTGGAGGGGGTCTCCACCCACACCAGTGCGGGTTTCTGGGCCAGCGCGGCAGCCAGCGCCACCTCGTCTCCCTGATCCACGAACTGCACCTGGTAGTGGCCCTTGGCCGCCAGATACTCGAACAGACGCCAGGTACCGCCGTAGCAGTCGTGGGGGGCGATCAGCAGATCCCCCGCCTTGAGCAGAGCCGTGGTCACCAGGTGAACGGCCCCCATGCCGGTGCCGGTCACCACGGCGCCGGCCCCCCCTTCCAGGGCCGCCAGGGCGTCCGCCAGATTGGTGCGGGTCGGGTTGCCGGAACGGGCATAGTCGTATTGACGGGGCTCGCCAAAGTCGGCAAAGGTGTAGTTGCTGGAGAGGTAGATGGGGGGCACCACGGCACCGTGCTGCATGTCTGTCTCAATCCCGGTGCGTACCGCCAGGGTGGCCTTGTGGGTCATGTCACTCTCCTTGATGGGTTGCCGGAGCCGGTCCGCCTCGTGGGTCGTCCAGCCCCGCTCTCATTTTCGTTGGCCGGACTGCCGGCCCATGGTGCACCACACTACGCCACCTTAAAAAAGCCGTCAACACTTCTAGACGTCTAAATGGCTTTGCTGTTGGATTGCCATTGAATTCCTTAAGGGTTAAAATCCGCGCTCACGGCCAAACGACTACAGGTGGAACATGGGTACAGAGTGGAACGGCGACTACGTCAGCCCCTATGCAGAGCACGGCAAGAAGAGCGAACAGGTCAAGAAGATAACCGTCTCGATCCCGCTCAAGGTGCTGAAGGTGTTGACCGATGAGCGCACCCGTCGCCAGGTGAACAACCTGCGTCATGCGACCAACAGCGAGCTGCTCTGCGAAGCCTTCCTGCACGCCTTCACCGGCCAGCCGCTGCCCTGTGACGACGACCTGCGCAAGGATCACCCGGACAGCGTCCCCGCCGAGGCCCGCGCCATCATGGAAGCCCTTGGCAAAGAGATCGAAGACTTCGACGCCGAGTAATGCGGCTGCCCATGGCAAACGATGCATCCCTTTCAATGACGCGGCCCGGTGCCGCGTCATGCTTATCTGCCGCCTCCCCCTTCAGCCTGCGTCACTACCAGAGCGACATGCAGAGCCACAGTCATGACCACGCCCAGCTGGTGATCCCCCTCGTCGGCCCCCTCGAGATCGAGGTGCAGGGTCGGGGATGTCGCCTCGCCCCCGGTTTTGCCTGCATCATCGCCCCTGGCCTTCGCCACGACTACGCCGCCGACCCGGCGCACGTGTTTCTGTTGCAGGAGAGCCACTGGCTGCCGGCCGCCCTGGGGGACCACCCCTTCGTCGAGCTGGATGAGGCCCAGCGCCACTACCTCGCCTTCCTGCACCGCATGGTGGCCGAGGGGCGCCACGTGGCCGGCATGGATCAGGTGTGGCTCGGGCTGCTGACCGAGGGACGCGGCATGGGCCCCGCCGTCGCTCCCCGCATAGCCCCTCGTATCGCCAAGGTGCAGCGTCATATGGAAGCCCACCTCGCAGACCCCCTCACCAACGAGGAACTCGCCGCCATCGCCTGCCTCGGCCTGAGCCAGTTCAAACACGCCTTTCGCCAGCAGGTGGGCACGAGCGTCTCCCACTACCTCAGGATGCGGCGTATGGCGCTGGCCCGCACCCTGCTCGCTCGCACCCGGCTGCCCGTCGGCGAAGTGGCCAGCCGCTGCGGCTATCAGAACCAGGGAGCCTTTGCCGAGCGCTTCCTGGCCGAAACCGGACTGACCCCTTCCCTCTGGCGCCGGCAAAACGGCTGCCTGCCGTAATCGGTCGGCTCTTTGCCGAAGACAATCCCCGGGCATTCGAGGCATGCTGAGGCTCATGCAAGGTATGGGCAACGAGGAGCCAAGATGCAGACCATAAGCTGGCAGGATTTCGAGATGGTGGAGCTCAGGGTGGGCACCCTGGTGCGGGTCGAGCCCTTCCCCGAGGCGCGCCGCCCCGCCTACAAGGTGTGGGCGGATTTCGGCCCCGAGCTCGGGGTGCGCAAGAGCAGCGCCCAGATCACCGACCTCTATCGACCGGAGGATCTGGTGGGCCGCCAGATCGTCGCCGTGGTGAACTTTCCCCCCAAGCAGATAGGCCCCATCCAGTCGGAGTTTCTGCTGACCGGCTTCTATCGCCCGGATGGCGCCGTGGTGATCGCCATCCCCGAGCAGGCGGTGGAGAACGGCGCCAAGCTGGGGTGAGACGACGGCAAGGCAACCAGAGAGCAGAAACAAGAGAGGCGACCCCCGAGGTCGCCTCTCTTGTTTGATGCTGACGGCCTGGCTTATTTCAGCAGGCTGAACAGCAGGGCCGAGACCGCCAGGGCACCGGTCAGCAGGATGAAGCCGTTGACCCAACGGTGACGGAAGCGGGCCAGCGCCTCCACCTTGTAGATGGCCACCACCGGCATGATGAAGAGGATCATGGCGATGACGGGACCGGAGAGGGTCTCCATCAACCCCAGAATGCCCGGGTTGATGATGGCGGCGCCCCAGATGGCGAAGAACATCAGGGCGATGCCGAGCTTGTCCGCCTTCGCCAGCGGCAGGCCGGTGGGCTTGGCGATCAGGCTTTTCAGGCTCTCGCGGGCACCGAGGAAGTGGCCGAGGAAGGAGGAGCTGATGGCGATGAAGGCGATGAGCGGCCCCAGGGTCACGATCACCGGGTTGTCGGTGATGTTGGCGAGATAGGAGAGCACGGAGACGTTCTGGGCCTTGGCCTCGGCCAACTGAGCCGGGGAGAGGCTCAGCACGCAGGAGAAGACGAAGAAGAGCACGAAGCCCACCAGCATGACGGTGGTGTTGCGCAGGATCAGGCCGCTCTTGGTTTCGGCCTGCTCCCCGTATTCCCGGCGCTGCACGTTGGCAAAGCCCGAGATGGCGGCGGCGTGGCTGAAGGCGAACACGGTGACCGGCAGCGCCAGCCAGACGGTGTTGAGGAAGCTCGTGCCTTCAAAGGCGGTCACTTCCGGCCACTGCCACTGGGGAATGAGGTAGCAGGAGAGGGCCAGCAGGATCGCCGCCAGCGGGTAGACCATGACGGCGAAGGCCCGCAGCATCGCCTTCTCGCCGGCCAGCATCACGGCGATCATGGCGAACACCAGCACGCCGGAGAGCATCACCCGATCCGGGGAGGCCAGGCCGAGCTGATTGACCATGAAGCTCTCCACCGTGTTGGTCAGCCCGACGCCGTAGATGAGCAGGATCGGGAAGATGGAGAGGAAATAGAGCGCCGAGATGAGGCGCCCGGCCATCTTGCCGAAGTGCTCCTCGGCCACCTCGGTGAAGTCGGCCTGGGGGCGCGACGACGAGAGCACGAAACGCGCCAGCCCGCGGTGGGCCAGGAAGGTCATGGGACCGGCCAGCACGGCGACGATGACGAGGGGCCAGATCCCCCCCAGACCCAGGTTGATGGGCAGGAACAGAATGCCGGCGCCGACGGCGGTGCCGAACAGGCTGATGACCCAGTGGGTGTCGTGGCGACGCCAGCCGGTGCTGGCCATGGTGGAGGGGGAACCGGACAGCTCCCGTGAGACGTCTGCAGATAAACTCATCGATAAATCACTTTTACGTAGTATTAAAATCTAAAAACATTGTGCTCCTTTAGCATTTAATTCTCAAAAATGGAGACTGGCAGATCTCACTGGCAAAGCCCTGTTCCACCAGTGAGATTGGGAGGAAATTTCACCCCGGATTATTCAATTAATCCTGACATTAACCAAAAGTTAGGAATATAAAACCAAAATTAAAACCCACGTCGATTTTTTGTTTCGATGAAATGCATGTTTTCAGAATTAACTGAAATTTATGCCAGTGCAGCCAGATTGGATGTGATGATCCACTGCCGTTATCGCCATCATTAGCGAATCTCCCTAAAATCCCCGTAACCAGCCAGTGGATCACACCAATGCAATCAGGCGACCCTGTGGTCGCCTGATTGCATTCTCTGCGAGCTGGTCGACCCGTCAGTGGGCCAGAATGCGACCCCAGGCGAGATCCGGGTCCCCCATCACGATGAAGTCCGGGTTCTCCAGCGACTCGGTCTCGTTGTAGCTCAGCGGTTGCAGCGCCAGGCTGAGGATGCGGCCCCCTGCCGCCTCCACGATGCACTGGGCGGCAGCGGTATCCCACTCCCCGGTGGGGCCCAGGCGCACGTAGCAATCCGCCACGCCTTCCGCCACCAGGCAGGACTTGAGGGAGCTGGAGCCGAGCGGGATCAGCTCGTAGTGGATGGCCGGGTTGAGGCGACGGGTCAGGTTCTCCAGTTTCTGGCGGCGGCTGATGGCCACCACCAGGGAGTCAGGCTGATCGTGTTCATGATGGATGGCGCTGATGGGACGGCTCTCGCCGTTCGCCTCCTTGAAGGCGCCGTGACCGCGCACCGCCCAGTAGAGCAGATCGGATTCGGGGGCATAGATGACCCCGAGCACCGGGACATTGTCCCGCACCAGGGCGATCAGGGTGGCGAAATCGCCGCTGCCTGCGATGAACTCGCCAGTGCCGTCCAGCGGGTCCACCAGCCAGTACTGGCGCCAGTTCGCACGCTGGCTGAAGGGGATGTCGGCCGCCTCTTCGGTCAGCACGGGGACATGGGGAGTGAGCGCTGCCAGCGCCTGTTTGAGGTAGGCATCGGCAGCAAGATCGGCACTGGTGACCGGGGTCGCATCCTCCTTCAACTGGCGTTCGAACTGACCGCCGCGATAGATCTCGTGAAGGATCCTGCCCGCCTCACGGGCGATCTCCTTGACCTCGGGTATCCAGGCCAACAACTCCTGCATGGTGCTTACCTCTGCCTCTGATTGCCAAACAGACCCTCTGCGGGCTAATTTCCCTGCTCCGCCAGCCATTTGCTGGCCAGCAGCAGGGCACTGATGCTGCGCGACTCGGTGAAGTCCGGTCGTGCCAGCAACTCGTCGATCCGGTTGAGGGGCCAGGGGATCACCTCGAGAGGCTCGGGCTCGTCACCGACCCGCTGCTCGGGGTAGAGATCCCGCGCCAGCAAGATGTCCATCCGGCTGGAGAAATACCCCGGCGCCAGCGACACCTGCTTGAGCAGGGTCAGGCTGCTCGCCCCGAAGCCCGCCTCCTCCATCAGCTCCCGGTTGCCCGCCTCGAAGGCATTTTCACCGGGGTCTACCAATCCCTTGGGGAAACCCAGCTCGTAGGAGTGGGTGCCCGCCGCGTACTCGCGCACCAGCAGCAGGGTGTGGGCATCGAACAGGGGCACCACCATGACGGCACCCCGGTTGCCGCCGCGCATCCGCTCGTAGACCCGCTCCTCGCCGTTGGAGAATTTCAGGTGAAGGGACTCCACCTTGAACAGCCGGCTCTCGGCCACGATCTCGGCCTTGAGGATCTCCGGCTTGCTCTTGTCATGGGCCATGGTCTCGACACTGAGGTGGACGGGATTGCGCTTGTGGGGATCGCTCATCGGGGGCTGACTGCTCGTTAAAAAATCGTGTTTCAAGAGTAAACGACTCCCCTGCCGAACACCACGGGGCAAAGAGGGGAAAGATGCCTGAAAAATCCGTTATAATGCGCCCCGTTTTTCCCATCACCACAGACATCGCGAGGCCCCATGTCGACTCCCCTGCCCTGGCACCAGATTGATACCGTGTTGCTCGACATGGATGGCACCCTGATCGATCTCCATTTTGACAGCCACCTGTGGCAAACCCTGGTGCCGGCGCGCTACGCCGAGCGACTCGGCCTGCCGCTGGCCGAGGCGAAGGCGCAGATAGACACCCACTATCATGCGGTCAACGGCACCCTCGACTGGTACTGCGTGGATTACTGGACCCGGACGCTCGGGCTCGACATCCGCGCCCTCAAACAGGAGATCCTGGAGAAGATCCAGTGGCGCCCCAACGTCATTCCCTTCCTGGCCGCACTCAAGGCCGCCGGCAAGCAGGTGGTGCTCTTCACCAATGCCCATCCCGCCAGCCTGTCGGTGAAGGATGCACGCCTCGGCCTCGCCCAGCACCTCGATCTGATGGTGAGCACCCATGAGCTCGGGTGGTCGAAGGAGAGCCAGCACTGCTGGCAGGCACTGGCCGAGCGGCTGGCCTTCGACCCGGCCCGCACCCTCTTCGTGGATGACAGCGAGCGGATCCTGGCCGCCTCGGCCGAGTTCGGCATCGCCCACCAGCTCGGCATCCGTCACCCCGACAGCCAGATGCCGCCGCTCACCTTCCAGCACTTCCCGGCGCTCGACGACTACGCCGACCTGCTCCCTCTCGGCGCCTGACACGCACAAGGCCCTCTTCACGAGGGCCTTGTCACATCAGCTCAACAGCCTGCCGAGCGCATACCGTTCATGAAAGCCCTCAGGCCGCATCGCGCGGGGCCAGCACCCCCATGCCGGCCAGGTAGTCGAGGGCGCTTGGGGTGAAGCCGACCTCCGTGAGGTGCGCCGCCGTGAAAGGGGCTGCATGCAGAGGCAGGCCGCGGCTCACCCGTTCCATCCAGTCCGGATTGCCAAGGGCCGCCGTGCCCACCGCCACCAGATCGGCGCCGCCGGCCAGAGCCCACTCCGCCGAATCTGCGTCGCTAATCTTGCCCGCCACCATGAGCGGCACCCGCCCGGCCAACCCGACCCTTACCGCCTCCAGCAGGGCGCCGCCGTCGGGATCCCCCGCCACCGCCTTGAAGCTGTCCCCCATGGAGAAGTGCAGGTAGTCGATCCCCTCGTCCGCCAGCAGGCGCGCCACCGCCAGCTGATGGGCCAGTTCGATGCCCTGGATATGGGCATAGCTCTCGGGGGAGAGACGCACCCCGACCAAGAAGCCCCGGGGTAGACGGGCGCGAATGCCGCGCACTATCTCCACCAGGATCCGCGCCCGGTTCGCGAGGCTGCCCCCCCAGCGGTCGGTGCGCCGGTTGTGCAGGGGGTTGAGGAAGTTGCAGAGCAGGAAGTGGTGGGCTGCGTGCAGCTCGACCCCGTGCAGGCCGGCGCCATGGGCCCGCTCGGCAGCGCTCACAAAGGCGTCAATGAGCGTCAGAATCTCCTCCTCGCTCAGCCCCTTGACCCCGAGGGGGTAACGCCCGCCCGGCGCCAGCGCGCACGGGCCGACTGGCGCCCCGTCGTTCAGCTCTGGCAGAGCCCGCATCCCGCCGTGATGCAGTTGCACCACCGCCAGCGTCCCGGCCTGCCGCGCACTGTCGGCCAGGGCCGTGAAGGCCTGCTGCTGGGCGTCCGTCATCAGGGCAGGCTGCCCCGCCCAGCAGCGTCCGCCGGGCCGCACCTGGGTGGCGGCGGCAATGAGCAGGCCGAAGCCGCCACGGGCGCAGCGCGCCAGCCAGTCGAGCTCGGCCTGGCCGGGATCACCGCCTGCGCCGCTCATGTTGTGGGTCAAAGGGGCCAGCACGGCCCGGTTCTTGAGCCGCAATCCGGCTCGCTCGAAGTGGAAGCTGTCGCCCAGTGTCTTGTTCATCGTCCTCTCCCGGGATCGCAATGGCATGGCGGCCACTATAAACCCGGGCTATGAGGATATAATCAGGCACTCAAGCAAAACATTCATTCCCAGCAAGACACAATAGGCCACCCCTCATGAGTCACCACAAGCTCGACACTCTCTACCTGATGCGCCTGCTGGTCGCCATCGTCCGCTGTGGATCCTTCGCCGCGGCGGCGGCCCGCCTGGGCATCACCCCGAGCAAGGCATCAAAAGATCTGCGCCACCTGGAGCAGAGCCTCGGCAGCGTGCTCCTGAGCCGCACCACCCGCCGGGTGCAACTGACCGACGCAGGAGAGCTCGCCTACCGCCAGGCTGACCAGATGATCGCCCTGCACGAGCAGTTGCTGGACGGCCTGCAGCGCCGCCGCTCGGCACTGTGCGGGGAGCTGCGCATCACGGCGCCGGATCTCTGGGGAGAAGTGGTGCTGACTCCGGTGCTGCTGCGCTTTCGCGCCGACCACCCGGAGGTGCGGATCATCGCCGACTTCAGCAATACCCCGGCCGACCTGCTGCGCGACAACCTGCACGTGGCGTTTCGCAGCACTGAGCTCGGCACCCAGCCCTACCTGGCGCGCCCCATCGCGGTGGACGATCTGGTGCTCTGCGCCAGCGCCGACTACCTGGGCCGCCACCCGCCCCTCACCACACCGCAGGATCTGCACCAGCACAGCCTCATCACCCGCAGCCAGGAGTACGGCCGCCAGGAGTACGGCCGCCACGAGTGCTGGCCCCTGCTTGCCCAGGGGCGCGAGATCCCTCTCGAGGTAGCGGGCGAACTGGCCTTCAGCAGCAAGAAGGCGATTCACCAGGGGATGCGCCAGGGACTGGGGATAGCCCGCCTGCCGCGCTACCTGGTGGCGGCCGAGCTGGCCGAGGGGGTGGTGCGCGAAGTGCTGCCGGACTATCGCCCCAAGGGGGCCCATTTCTACGCCCTCTATACCCAGCGCCGGGCCGAGTCGGCCCTGGTCGGCCACTTCCTCGACTACGTCATCGAGGCGCTCACCCCTTCATGAGCGGATCACCAGGTGGTACTGCTTCTTGCCCCGGCGCAGCAGCAGGTAGTGGCCGAACAACCGATCGTCGGCGGTGAGCGGCTCATCCCGGCGGATCGCACCGTTGACGCTGACGGCCCCCGCCGCCAGCAGCTCGCGGGCGATCCGCTTCGAGTTGGCCAGGCCGCACTCCACCAGCAGGGTCACCAGATCCGTTTCCCCCTTGATGGGGCTGCTTGGCATGCCATCCTGGGCCAGCTGGGCCAGATCGCTCTCCCCAAGGCGGGCTACCTCGCCACTGAACAACGATTCGCTGATGCGCTGCGCCGCCGCCAGCGCCCCCTTGCCGTGTACCAGTTCGGTCAGCTCGTCCGCCAGCACCTGTTGGGCCAGCTTGCGCCCCTGCCGCTTCGCATCCTCCGCCTCCAGCGCCTCAATCTCGGCCAGCGGCATAAAGCTGTAGTAGCGCAGGAAGCGGTAGACATCCTCGTCTGCGGTACCGAGCCAGAACTGGTAGAAGGCGTAAGGGGAGGTGAGCGCCGGGTCGAGCCAGACGGCGCCCCCCTCGGTCTTGCCGAACTTGGTGCCATCGGCCTTGGTGATGAGCGGCAGGGTCATGCCATAGACCTGTGTCTGATGCAGCCGCCTAGTGAGATCCATGCCGCTGGTGATGTTGCCCCACTGGTCGTTGCCGCCGATCTGCAGGGTGCAGCCGAGGCGCTGGTTGAGCACGGCGAAGTCCTGGGATTGCAGCAGGGTGTAGGAGAACTCGGTGAACGAGATGCCCTGATCCGGACGGGCCAGGCGCTGGCGCACCGATTCGCGGGCCAGCATGGCGTTGACCGAGAAGTGCTTGCCAATGTCCCGCAGAAAATCGAGGGCGGACATCTGCCCCATCCAGTCGGCGTTGTTGACCAGCAGCGGCGCCGCCAGCCCGTCGCTCGCTGGCAGCAGGGCGCTTATCTGGGCCGACAGGCTGGCGACCCAGCCCTGCACCGTCTCGGCGCTGTTGAGGGTGCGCTCGCTTGCCTTGAAGCTGGGATCGCCGATAAGGCCGGTGGCCCCGCCCACCAGCGCCACCGGGGTGTGGCCCGCCAGCTGGAAGCGGCGCAGCATCAGCAGTGGCACCAGGTGGCCGATGTGCAGGCTGCCAGCGGTGGGATCGAAGCCGCAGTAGACGGTGCGCGGGGTGGCAAGATGGTCGGCCAGCGCCACCGGGTCGGAATTCTGGGCCACCAGGCCGCGCTGGGTCAGCTCATCGAGCAGGTGAGGATTTGTCATGGGGGGCTCCAACAGCAAGAGAAAGAGGGCCATCCTCGCCGCTTGCGGTGCTGGCAGATATGTCCCCCAGGGGACAGTTTTGCCACTCCCGTGCTAGCATCCTGCCATCGTGGGGAAACCATTCCCTGACCCGGAGCCCATCGCCATGCCCCCGTCTCCTGCCACGGATACCCTGAGCCTGACCGCCGCCGTCGATGCCCTGTACGGCAGCGGCTTCCCGGCAGCCCTGGTGCGCCTCATCCAGCAACAGGTGGCGTTCGACTGTGCCCTGCTGCTCGGGGTGGGGCTGCGCCCCGTCTACCTCTACGACAACCTGCATCATCAGCGGGCCCTATTGTTCGACCGCTACCTCACCCGCCACTTCAGTCAGGATCCCTTCATGCAGGCGCTGGAGCAGGGGCTGGGTGCCGGGGTCTGGACCCTGGCGCAGGTGTCGCGGGGGCGGCTCGACCCCGAGTATCGCCACCACTTCTATCAGGCCACCGGCTGGCAGGAGGAGGTGGGGCTGATCCTGCCGGTGCGCGGCGGCCTCACCCTGATGCTGTTTCTGGGCCGCCTCGACAAGCGCAGCTCCCTCAGCCGTGACGAGCTGGCCAGGCTGGAGGCACTGTTCCCGCTGGTCCACTCCCTGTGTCGCCAGCACTGGCGGGAAGAGACACCCCGCCTGGCCCGCAGCCCGGCCAGGTCAGATGGCACTGACCTCAAGGGGGCGGTGGAGCAGGCTATCGCCAGTGTGGGGGGAGATCAGCTAACCCGGCGGGAGCGCCAGGTGGCGGGTTTGCTGTTGCAGGGGCTGGATACCGAGGCCATTGCCGGTGCACTCGGCATCGGCAGCGGCACGGTGAAGAATCACCGCAAGCATCTCTACGCCAAGTTGAACCTGCACTCCCGGGCCGAGCTATTCAGCTTCTTCCTCAATCACCTCATCACGGCGCCAGCCGGCGCGCCCCCATAACGACACCACCCCGCCGGGGCGGGGTGGTTCAAACCATGGGCAACGCCGTCAGATGCGGCCCTGATAACGCAGCGGGAAGCGCCCCTGCCCATCGGGCTGGCCGAGGAAGGGGAGCCCCTGTTTCATCTGGTCCGGCAGCTCGGGACCCGGTTTCAGAGTGCCCTGGAACAGGTACTGGCGATTGGCCTGCAACTCCAGCTTGCCCAGCACCTGCACCGCCTCCGAGCCCTGCTTGATCTCGGCCACCAGCCGGGAGTCGAGACAGGTGAGCGTGATCTCGGGATCCCCCAGGGCCAGCTTGCCCGCCGGGGTGTCCGCCTGTGCATCATACCAGTGAAGATCCCCGTAAAGGTTGTCGCACCAGGGAGTGCCCTGGGCAAACTGATCGATCTTGAGCTGCAACTGACCCGTCGCCGTCAACGGGAAGGGGGGTCTCATCGGCACCCGATCCAGCACCCAGGGGGCCGGCGCATTCAGGGTGATGTCGCGCCCGAAAGCGGCACCGTTCCAACCCAGGATCCCCTGCCCGTTGAGTCCGCTGCGCTCGCCAAAGCGCACCGACACCTCGGGCGCCAGCCGCAGCAGGGACCAGCCATCGAGATCCCAGCGCAACTGGGTGAGGGACTCGCTGGCATATTGCACCCGGGCGGCCTGACCGCTCCAGAGGGTACCGCTCACCCCCTCCAGCCGCACCAGATTGGGGGGCAGCGGCAGATGGCGCACCACCAGGGATGCTGGCAACTGGGCCAGCAGGAAACCGAGATAGGCCAGCAGGAAGAGACTGGCGATCACTATTTTTCGCTTCATTGGGAACGACTCAACTGCAAACGTCTGACCTTGACCAGCCCGGGGGCCAGCCCCTCGCGGGCCAGCTCGATGATCTGCACCTGGACGCCGTATTGATCCGAGAGGGTCGCAAGCCAGATCAGCAGATCATCGAACGGCACTGTGTCTATCCATACCTGCAGCTCCTGACCCTGGGGCTGCAAGCGGGCAATCTTGATCTTCTGGTTGAAGGCGGTGCGGTTCACCACGCCGTCCAGGGTACCGCCGGTATCGATCTGGCGCCCCTGTCCCCCCTGCATCGCCAGCACCTCCTGTCCCTTCTCCTTGAGCCAGGCTAGGGTCTGCTGCTGGTTCACCACCTGCCGCTCGCGCTCGGCAATGCGATTTGCCACCGGCTGCCAGATCGCCCAGTAGAAGAGCCCGATGAGCAGCACGCTGCCCCCCACCGCCACCAGCCGCTGCTCGCGGGCACTGATGCCGCGCCACCAGCTCTGCAGTTTGTCCATCATGACGACCTCCCCTTGAGCACCAGCGCCCCTTCGACCTTGCCTTCGGTGCTTCGCACCTCACCCTGCTGCACCTCGAAGCGCTTGCCCGCCAGCTCGCGGAAACGTTCGATCTCGGTGAAGCCGGGGGCCGTTACCTGCAACCTCAGCTCGCCCCGGGCTGCATCGAAGCGCAGCACCTCGGGCTTGAGGCCGGGCACCTCGGCAAACACCGGGGCCAGCTCGGTCAGGAGCAACAGGACGCCATCCTGGGGAGCCTGCCCCAACTGCTGGAGGTGCTGGGTCATCTGGCTGCGCACGTTGACGATACGCGTCTCCCCCGGGAAGATCCGGGTGTAGACCTGCCGGATCTCCGCCTTGAGGGCCTTGTCCTGTTCCGCCAGCTGGTGCAGATGCACACCGCGCTGCACCAGGGCCACCAGCAACAATACGCCTGCCAGCACCGCCACCTTGCGCCACTGCAACCAGTAGCGGGCGTATTCGGTCTGAGGACGATAGGGCCCCTGCAACAGGTTGGCCTGGCAGGTCAGCGCCCCTTTCGCCAGCAACAGCATGGGCAGTTCCGGGTCAGCCCCCTGCCAGTTGCCCGCCGCCATGGCGGGGATGGGAGTATGGCAGTGAAGGGTGACGGGTTCGGTCTGCGCTGCCAGCAGCATGGCCAACAGAGATTCCTCCGCCACTATGCCCTGACGGGGGCCCTGGCGGACCAGCCACTCCTCCCCCAGTTGCAGGGCTGACCAGCCATCGGCGGCGAGCGGCAGCGCCAGCACGTCGGGCAGCAGGTGCAGGGTCTTGAGCCCTGCCTGCTCCAGCCAACCGAGCCAGGAGTGCATCTTCCCCTTGTCCACCGCCATCAGATCCACCTCGCGGCCCTGATGGCCGAGCACCACCAGGTGCAGATCGTCCACGTCTGAGGCGATCTGCTCCTCCAGCAGATAGGGCAGGGCCGCCGCACTCTGGCGGCTGTATTTGCCCGGCAGATTGACCCGCCGGAAGATAAGATCGCTGCCGGGCACCAGGGTCACCACGGGGCGACCACCGGCACGCTCCTGCAGCTCGCCGAGGGCGTGCGCCGATGCCAGGATGCCGGAGGCGATGATCTCCTGCTCCTGCGCCGACCAGACCAGCCAGTGCACTGGCTGCTGCGCATTGGTCCCCAGACGGATGACCAGACTCTCGCTCACTAATGTCTCTCCTGCCATGCCCGCTCCTCCCTCAGGGGGCGGGCGCACAGCCATGGGTTGCAGTCCAATCGGGGGATGCGCAGGGTAGCTGAACCGCCCCACACCCCCTTGTTATTCGGCGCCGCCGCTCAGGCGACGCAGCATCACCAGCTTGTTGTCCTTGCCACGCTGGAAGACGGTCTCAAGCCTGGCACGGGTCTCCCCCACCTCCGCCAGCAGGCGGGCCTCGAAGAAGCTGCTCTTGATGTCCAGGGCGCCATCCAGCCCGGTGATGGCACCCGGCTGAACCTGCAACTGCTCCGTCATCTCCTGCTTGTTCTTCCACCCCTTCTTGGGGCGGCTGGTCAGCACCCGCTTGGCATCGTCCAGCCCGATCTTCCCCTGGTAGAGCCCCACCAGCAGGGCCGCCTGCTCCGGCCGGATGGTGTTGATGTTCACCACCAGCTTGTCATTGGGCAGGGAGCACACATAGGGGGCCAACCGGGCGTACAGGCTGGCGCTCACCCCGCGCACTGCCCGCAACTCGTCGGTGCCCAGCATCCGCTGGTTAGCCACCAGGTAGGGGGGATTGAGTCCCTCGTAGTAGGCATCCTCGGCCCCGTTGCTCGAGACCAGCTGGGTATCCTTGTCGGTCCAGTCGCGGATGGCGTCCGTCAGTTGCACCGCTTCGTAATCATCCACCTCGAGCTGGGCGAGCAGGGCCCGGAACACCTTGAACTGGTAAGGCTGGGCATCGAGATCGTCGCCGTTCTCCCCCTCCTTGAGGGGCACGCTCAGGCTGTTGAGGTTGAAGCAGGATTGCAGATCCCGTACCCGGCCCGAGAGAGTGCCATCCTCCACCGGGAAGACCCCGTCCTCCCGCGCCCAGTTCTGTCCCAGACTCACCCGATCCGGGTCATCCTTGAAGTCCTGGTTCAGCACCTTGATCACCAGGGCCTCCGCCGACATGGCATACCACCAGGCCTGCTTGCCCAGTGTGAGGTTGGCGGTGCGACGCAGCTCCAGTTGCAGGCGGCCGCTCATGTTGCTGGCGACGATCACCATCACCGCGAGGATGAGCAACACCACCAGCAGGGCCATGCCCCGCTGTCTGCCGGGGGCCAAAGGATGGCGGGGGCGCTTAATTGCCATTGTCCGCCCTCTGACCGCCAGCGCCGATCAGGAACTGGCGACGTCGAATAGTGCCGTCATCCTCCGTGACGGACAGGGGGAAACGACGATCAGTTACCATTCTCTGCCCTCTGGCCACCAGCACCGATCAGGAACTGGCGACGTCGAATAGTGCCGTCATCCTCCGTGACGGACAGGGGAAAACGACGATCAGTTACCATTCTCTGCCCTCTGACCACCGGCTCCGATCAGGAACTGGCGGCGGATGGTGCCGTAGTCTTCAAGCTCCAGCTCCACCGCCAGCCCGTAGGGCAGCAGGTCGCGCTGGGTCCACTCCTCCTTCCACTGTCCCTTGTCGTAGAAATAGAGGCGCAGCGCCGTCACGCCGGTCAGCACGGGCTGAATGCGCGGCTCGGTGCCAATGGCCGGATCCGGATAGAGGTAGCTCAACCGCTCCAGGGTCTGCCCCTTGAGACGCCAACCCACCCGTTGCAGGCCGGAGCGCGGCAGTATGCCGTCCGGATTGAGCCAGCCGCCGCGAATGAAGGCCATGCCCCAGTCGTCGCTCTGCTGGCCGAAGCGGGACGCCGCCAGCAGCACCTTGTTGTTCTCGCCGTCGATGCGACCGCTGCGCGGCACCATCTGGGTGACGTCCCGCTCCAGCAGGCTGAAGGCGAGCTGCAGTTCCGAAAGGCGGGCCTCCTTGCGCTTGGCCACCTCGTCGCTGGTCAGCACCCCTTGCAGCACCTGATAGGCCCCCAGGCTCAGGGTGGCGAAGATGGCGATGGCCACCAGCATCTCAAGCAGGGTGAAGCCGCGGTGGCACGATGGGTGGGTGTTGCTCTGGATCATCGGCTGACACCGGCTCCGGATCATGGACGCACGTTGATGAATGTTCATCGGCTGAGATAGGTCCGGATCATGGCCACCGGACTGTCGGCCTTGGGCGCGGTGCGCACTTCCATGTCCAGCGCCCTGAAGTTGCTGTCCGCCGTGGCGACGCCGCGATAGCGCCAGTACCAGGTCTGCCCGGCCATCTCCTCGTCCCCTTCCACCCAGCTGTCTCCCGGCCACTTGCCTTCGAGCTTCTGCTGCACCAGCTGATTCTCCACCACCCAGGTCGCCAGGGTCTTCTGCTCCAGATAATTGAGGCCGGCCAGGTGTTCGCTCGCGGTCTTCATCACCGCCAGCCCGGCGATGGCAAACACCGCCAGGGCCACCATGACCTCCAGCAGCGTCATGCCGCGCCCCCGGGCGGGGCCGCCCGACAGAGCGGTGCGACGCGCTAGAACGCCCCCTGCGGGCCTGGTGCTCCTCACTCTTCTTCCTCTTCATCCTGCAACAGGGAGAGACGACCGAACTCGTCCCCCCTGACGGTGCGCAGGTAGTGCAGATCCTCGTCCTGCTGGCTCAGGGTCAGCACGAAGGGAGAGAGCTCCCCCCCCGGAAAGACCAGGATCTGGGGTGTCCGCTCACGCTCGCCCCGACCCTGCTCCTGGCGTTCGTCCGACGCAGTGCGCCAGTTGAAACCTTCCAGCTCCACCGCCAGGGTCATCCCCTCCGGCAACGTCACCGGCCCCAGCAGCTTGTCACCGGTCAGGGCGCGCCACTTGCGATCCTTGGGATCCCGGGACATAAACTGCCAGCCGTTCTCCTCGACCCGCAGCCCCAGCAGCCTGCCATCCATGACCGAATACTCCTGGGCCTGCTGCAGGGTCGCCATGAAGCGGCGCGCCTGCTTGTCGAGCTCCCGATCCCCCCTGGCGCCCCCCATGCTGAGGGTGACGGCGGTCGCCACCAGTCCCATCAACATGGCCACCAGCAACACTTCCAGCAGGGTAAAACCGGCCTGGTGACGGGCCGAAGAGGCCACCTTCATGCAGGCAGCCCCGGGGGGGCGCAGTGAGCACGACGCGGCGGAATCACTTATTGGAAGTCCTTCAGGTTCCAGTTGCCGATGTCGTCATCGGTCCCGGCTTCGCCGTCCATCCCCATGGAGAAGATGTCGATCTTGCCGAACTGGCCCGGGCTCAGCAGCTGGTACTGGTTGCCCCAGGGATCCTGCGGCAGGCGCTTGATGTAGCCCCCTTCGCGGTAGCTGCGCGGCTCAGGGGATGCGGTCGGCTTGTTGACCAGGGCGTCCAGCCCCTGCTCGATGGTGGGGTAGCGGTTGTTGTCCAGCTTGTACATGTCGAGGGCGTTTTCCAGCGCCACTATGTCGGAGACCGCTTTTTGCTGATCCGCCTTCTCCTTGTTGCCCATCAGGTTGGGCACCACCAGGCTGGCCAGGATCCCCAGGATCACGATGACCACCATCACTTCCAGCAGGGTAAAACCCGATTGACGACGCTTTTGCATGACTGACTCCCTAACGAAATGAGATGGCATGAGCCATCAACGATTAACTGTTAAACCACGATCGTTCGATTGAATTTGCAGGTTCGAATGGCGAAGCCTATTCGGGCACCCGACCCTCACAGATTCACCATGTTGTTGAGCTCCAGGATCGGCTGCAGGATCGACATCACGATAAACAGCACCACCCCGGCCATGGAGACCACCAGCATGGGCTCGAACACCCCGAGGGCGATGTTCACCTGGGTTTCGAACTCCCTGTCCTGGTTGTCCGCCGCCCGCTCCAGCATGCTGTCGAGCTCGCCGCTCTGCTCGCCCGAGGCGATCATGTGCAGCATCATGGGCGGAAAAATTCTGGTTTCATCCAGCGACTTGCGCAGGCTGGTCCCCTCCCGCACCCGCTCGGTGGCCTCACCGATGCGCATGCGGGCATAGTCGTTGGAGAGCACTTCCCCGGCGATCTTCATTCCCTCCAGCAGGGGGACGGCGCTGGCGTTGAGGATGCTCAGGGTGCGGGCAAAGCGGGCGGTGTTGAGACCGCGGCTGACCCGACCGATCACCGGCAGGCGCAGTATCACCTGGTGCCAGCGACGACGACGCTTGTCGTCGGTCAGCCACCAGCGCCAAATCAGACCGCCAATGCCAAGGAGCAGCAGGAACCAGAGGCCGTAGTGCTGCAACAGCTCGCTGGTGCCGATGAGGAAACGGGTGGTGCCCGGCAGTTGCTGGCCCATGTGTTCGAACTGGGCCACCACCTTGGGCACCACGGCGGTGAGCAGTATGGAGATGACCCCCACCGCCACCAGGGTGAGGACGATGGGATAGATCATCGCCTGCAGCAGCTTGGTGCGCATGTGCTGGCGCTGCTCGGTGTAATCGGCGAGACGGTTGAGCACCTTCTCCAGGTGACCGGACTTCTCGCCGGCCGCCACCATGGAGCGGAACAGCTGGTCGAACACATGGGGGAAGGCCCCCAGCGAATCGGCCAGGGAATACCCCTCCACCACCTTGCTGCGCACCGTCGCCACCAGGCTGCGCAGGTGGGCCTTCTCGCACTGCTCGGCGACCGCCTTGAGGGCCTCTTCGATGGTGAGACCGGCCCCCACCAGGGTCGCCAGCTGGCGGGTGATGAGGGCAAGCTCCGAGGTGGAGGCGCCACGGCGAAACAGCACGAAGCGGTTCGCCTCCCGTTTGGCCTTCTCGGTGGTCTCGTTCACCTCGAGGGGGGTCAGCCCCTGCTCGCGCAGCAGCTGGCGCACCTGACGGGCGGAATCCCCTTCCAGCACGCCGCTCTTGTTGCGCCCCTTGCCGTCGAGGGCCTTGTATTCAAATGCCGCCATTTCAGTCTTCCCGGGTCACGCGCAGCACCTCTTCGAGGCTGGTCTGCCCCTTGAGCACCTTGTCGATGCCGTCGCGGCGGATGCTGGGGGTGTGACCCCGGATCAGCCGCTCGATGGCGAGCTCGCCGCTGGCGCTGTGGATCGCCTCGCGCACCGCCTCGTCCACCACCACCAGCTCGTGGATGCCGGTCCGGCCGCGATAGCCGGTATGGTTGCACTGCTCGCAGCCCACCGGACGCCAGATCTGCTGATCCGGCGCAAGCTCGATGCCCATGGCAACACGCTCCTGCTCGGTGACAGGGTGCGGTGCGCGGCAATCCGGGCAGAGAGTGCGCACCAGCCGCTGGGCCAGTACCGCCAGGAGCGACGAGGAGAGCAGGAAGGGCTCGATCCCCATGTCCCGCATTCGGGTAATGGCGCCGATGGCGGTGTTGGTGTGCAGGGTCGACATCACCAGGTGACCGGTGAGGGATGCCTGCACCGCGATCTGGGCGGTCTCGAGGTCACGGATTTCCCCCACCATCACCACGTCCGGATCCTGGCGCAGAATGGCGCGCAGGCCCCGGGCGAAGGTCATGTCCACCTTGCTGTTGACCTGGGTCTGGCCCACCCCTTCGAGGTCATATTCGATGGGGTCTTCGACGGTCAGGATGTTGCGATCCCGGGAGTTGATCTCCGAGAGGGCCGCATAGAGGGTGGTGGACTTGCCCGAGCCGGTCGGGCCCGTCACCAGGATGATGCCGTGGGGCTTGCGAATGAGTTCGCTGATGATGTTGCGGTTGGCCAGCGTCATGCCGAGCTGCTTGAGCTCAAGGCGCACGTTGTTCTTGTCGAGCAGTCGCAATACCACCCGTTCGCCGTAGCTGGAGGGCATGGTGGAGACCCGCACGTCGACGGCGCGGCCGCCGATGCGCAGTGAGATGCGGCCATCCTGGGGCACCCGCTTCTCGGCGATGTCCATGCGCGACATGACCTTGATGCGCGACACCAGCAAGGAGGCGAGCTTGCGATGGGGGCGCAGGATCTCCCGCAGCACCCCATCGATGCGAAAACGGATCACCAGGGCCCGCTCGAAGGTCTCGATGTGGATGTCGGACGCCTCTTCTTTTATCGCCTCGCTCAACATGGCATTGATGAGGCGAATGATGGGGGCG
This sequence comes from Aeromonas sp. QDB25, assembly GCF_027707725.1. Classification (NCBI taxonomy): domain Bacteria; kingdom Pseudomonadati; phylum Pseudomonadota; class Gammaproteobacteria; order Aeromonadales; family Aeromonadaceae; genus Aeromonas; species Aeromonas sp. QDB25. The sequence goes on from NZ_JAPCIZ010000005.1 coordinate 55,434, forward strand.
TCGTCGTCGGCATCCAGCAGATCCTCGCTCTGGGGCAGCTCTTCGGCCAGGGCAAAGAAGTCCATCTCGTTGCCGAGATCCTCCATCAGCTGGCGCGCCTCGGAGGAGTCACGCTGATAGTGGGCCATCAGGAGCGTCTCGAACTCGTCGTTGCCAAGCTGCTCCACCGCGAAGGCACAGCCCGCCACCCGTCGCACCTCCAGCAGGGTCTGGGGGGAGATCCCCTGACGACAGAGCAGCACCGGGGCACCCTGGCGCTCGGTCAGGATGGCCCCGAAGTTGCGGGCAAACGCGAACGGCAGTTCCGGCAGGGGAGCCGACAGCTCGCTGCCATCGAGCTGGTAGGCGGCCATCAGGGCTTGCTCTGCACGAAGGGCTGCTCCTGCACCTGGGCGCGCACGCCGGTGGCGGTCGCCTGCTGCTGGGCCTGCATTCTCTGGATCTGCTGCTGCACCTCGGGGGACATCATCACGTCCTGGCCATAGGCGGGCAGCACCTGGCGAGCCGGCGAGGTGGCATAGCCCTCTTCCGCAGCCCGGCTCAGCTGTTCGGCCCTGAACAGGGTGTACTTGTTGCTGGAGACCCCGGAGTAGACATTGGCGTCACGCAATATGGTCGGGCGGATGAAGACCATCAGGTTGCGCTTGGCGGTGGAGGTCTTGGAGGAACGGAACAGGTAGCCCAGCACCGGAATGTCCCCGAGCAGGGGCACCTTGGAGATCTGCTCCTGGGTCTGTTCGTCCATCAGGCCGCCCAGCACCACTGTCTCGCCGCTCTTGACCAGCACGGCGTTCTTCACGGTACGGGTATCGAAGGTGGGGCCCAGGTTGGCGGTCCCGGTCGCCTGCTTCTGTGCCACGCTGGAGACTTCCTGCTCGATGTTGAGCAGCACGGAATCTCCTTCGTTGATCTGGGGCGTCACCACCAGCTTGGTCCCCACCGTCTTGCGCTCTATGGTGTTGAACACCTGATCGCTGGTGGTGGAGCTCTGGGAGCCGCTCTGCACCGGCACTTCCTGACCGACGTTGAAGGAGGCCTCCTTGTTGTCCATGGTGACGATGCTCGGGGTGGAGAGGATGTCGTTCTTGCTGTTGGTGGAGAGCGCCGTCACCAGCGCCGCCCAGTCCCCGTGATAGAAGCCTGCCGCCATGCCGCTGAAGCTGCCCGCCAGGGATGACAGACCGTCGGTGTTGCCGTTGTCTTTGTAATCCTTGGCGGCGATGGCCAGGGAGCCGATGGGCAGACCGGTGTCGGTGAACTGGGTGCCGCCGCCATTGGTGTTGGCCCACTGCACCCCGAGGTTCATGCCGTCACCATCCGATATCTCGACGATGATGGCCTCCACCAGCACCTGGGCACGGCGAATGTCGAGCTTGGCGATCACCTGCTCCAGCTCGGCCATCACGTCCGGCTGGGCGGTGATCACCAGGGCATTGGTGGTCTCGTCGGCGGAGATGGCGAGCTGGCCGCCGCCGATGCTGGCGCCGCCCGTGGCCGTGGCAGCCGCCCCGCCCTTCTTGTCGGCGGCGATGCTGGAGCTGACCCCCTTGAGGACGTCCACCAGATCCTTGGCCTTGCCATATTTCAGGTAGAAGACCCGGGTGTTGCCCTGGCTCTGCAGATCCCGGTCGAGCTGGCGCACCATCTGGATAATGCGGGCACGGGCCTTGGGCTCGCCGCTGATGACCACGGAGTTGGTGCGCTCGTCGGCCACCACCTTGGGGGAGAGCAGCAGCGAGGCGTTGGCCCCCTGATTGCTGCCATCCTTGTTGAGGTTGGTCACCAGCCGCACCATCTCGCCGGCGGAGGCGAACTTGAGCTTGATGACGTCCATGTCCTGATCCCCCGCCTTGTCCACCCGGCGAACCACCTCCACCAGGCGGTTGACCACGGCGGCGCGGCCGGTGATGAGCAGCACGTTGGAGGGCTCGTAGTGGACCACGTTGCCGCCGCCGGCGTTGTCGTTGAGCTGACGCAGCAGGGGGGCCAGTTCACGGACCGAAACATTGCGCACCGGCACGACCCGGGTCACCATCTCGTCACCCACGCCGGGGTTGGTGTCATCCACCACGGGGATGGCCGAGGTCTTGGCATCCTTGGAGCGCACCACCTTGAGCACGCCGTTGTTCATGGGCACCACGGCAAAGCCGTAAACGTCGAGCACGCTCAGGAAGAACTGGTAGTACTGATCCTCGTTGAGCAGGTCATAGCTGCGCACGTTGATCTTGCCGCGCACCGATGGCTCTATGATGATGGTTTTGTTCAGGTTCTTGCCGACCGTGTTGATGAACTCCTCGATGTCGGCGTTCTTGAAACTGGCGGAATACTCGGTGGCCCAGGCAGAACCGGCCATCATCAAGGCTGCCGCCATGGTGGCCAGACGCCAGCCCTTCCCTTTATTTGTCATTCTTGGTGCTACTCCAATTCATTATTCTGACAAGCCGACATAGACGTCGTAGAGCTGTCCTTGCCGCTCGACGGTGACGGTCATTTCCGTGGCGCCCGCCACCTGCTGCATCGCCTGCATGGCCTGGGCGTTGTCACGCAGATCCAGGCCGTTGATGCTGACCGCCAGATCGTTGGCGACCAGTCCGAGTTGATTGAACAGTTCCGGATTGCGACCCGGGTTGAGGCGATAGCCGGTCATGCGACCGTCCACCCGGACCGGAGAAATATTGAGGTAATCGGTGATCTTGCCCGGGTTGCCCAGCAGTTCGCTGCGCACGGAGGAGAGTCCCTCCTGGCGGGCCGGTTTGGGCAGGGGCTTGCCATACTCTTCCCCGTCCAGCATCAGGGTCTCGTCACGGCCGTCCCGGGCGATGATGACCCGATCGGCAAACACCTGGCGTATCCTGGCCTGGGTACCGTCGATGTAGTCCCCGATGCCGTAAGAGTTCTGTGTCCCGTTGTGGGCGATGATGGCGATGGACTTGGCGGGATCCGAGCTTGCCAGCACCCCGTTGAGCTGGGCGTTGAGCTGGGTTTTCGGGGCATCCGCCGCCACCGTCTCTGCCGCCTTGTCCGCCTGGGGTTGCAGCGCCTTGCCAAAGAGAGAGAGGCGGCTGAGGTTGCCCAGATCGAGGCGATCGCCGCCACTCCCCTGCACCGAGGTGACCGAGGGTTGCCAGGGGGTCAGGGGTGCGGGCTGGGCCAGTTCGTACAGGCGCCAGGTGAGCACGGCACACTGCTGGGCCAGCAACAGCAGCAGAAGCCAGAACAGGGGCTGGCTGAAACGGGAAAGTGGCATGGCCTTGCAGCGAGCCAGAAGGGAAGTCAACAAATCATCCCTGAACGGTAGCGTCATCTTTCTCAAAATTGTCTGGCATCCAAGTCGGTTGGCTATTGTGTACGGCAATGGACCCAGAGACAACCGACCGGATGGGACCAAGGGGTGAAAATTCAGTTTCCGTCACACCCGGATGCCCCCTGTTTCTATCCCGGGGCCCGCCTCTGGTATAATCAGGCACCTTTTCAGCCATCCCGGAGCCGATCCATGTCGAATCCAGCACAAAGCAGCACCCAGGTCCGTCTCGACAAGTGGCTGTGGGCCGCCCGCTTTTACAAGACCCGCAGTCTGGCGCGGGATCAGATCGACGGCGGCAAGGTGCACTACAACGGCCAGCGCACCAAGCCGGGCAAGGCGGTCGAGGTCGGCGCCCTGGTGCGATTCTGGCAAGGCCAGGACGAGCGGGAGGTGCGGGTGCTCGAGGTGAGCGAGCAGCGCAAATCCGCCCCGCTGGCCCAGCAACTCTATGAAGAGACAGAGGCCAGCCTGAAGAAACGGGCCGAAAACAGCGAAGCCCGCCGCTTCAACAGCCAGTTTGCCCCAAGCCCGGAGCGCCGACCCGACAAGCAGGAGCGACGCCAGCTTATCCGGGTCAAGCAATCCTAATCCGCGTCTGTGGCCCCTTTATGACGACAGGTGGAGGAATTAGTTCCTAACCACCTGTTTAACAATGTGTTTATTTTTCCCCAAGAACATCCTAGGAAACCATGATGAGTAACCAAGACCTCCTGTATCGCTATCTGTTCGAAGAGTACGAAGTGCGTGGGGAGCTGGTCCAGCTGGATCGTACCTACCGCCACATCATCGGCGCCCAGAACTACCCGGTACAGGTGCAGCACCTGCTGGGCGAGCTGCTGGTTGCCACCAGCCTGCTGACCGCCACCCTCAAGTTCGAAGGCTCCATCACGGTGCAGCTGCAGGGGGACGGTCCGGTGCGTCTGGCCGTCATCAACGGCGACAACAACCAGCAATTGCGCGGCGTTGCACGCTATGAAGGGGAACTGCCGACGGACGGCAAGCTGCAAAGCCTGATTGGCAACGGCCATCTGGTCATCACCATCACCCCGGATCAGGGAGAGCGCTATCAGGGCATCATCGCCCTGGAGGCCGACACCCTGGCGGCCTGTCTGGAGCACTACTTCGCCCAGTCCGAACAACTGGCCACCCGCCTCTGGATCCGCACCGGCCACCACGAGGGCGAGCCCCGTGCGGCGGGCATCCTGCTGCAGGAGCTGCCGGCCCAGAGCGAGGATCACAGCGAAGATTTCGACCACCTGGTCCAGCTCACCACCACCATCAAGGACGAAGAGCTGTTCGGTCTGGACGCGGAAGAGATCCTCTACCGCCTCTACCACCAGGACAAGGTACGGGTGTTCGATCCCCAGGCCATCGAGTTCCGCTGCACCTGCTCCCGCGCCCGTTGCGAAGGGGCCTTGCTGCAGATAGACAAGGAGGAAGCGGTATCCATGGTGCAGGAGCTCGGCAAGATCGACATGCACTGCGATTACTGCGGCGCCCACTACGAATTCGACGGGATAGACATCGAAACCCTGTTCAGCAGGGCTCCCGGTAATGATGCAAACCAGTTACACTAATCAAAGGCGGGCAAAACCCGCCTTTAACTTAAATAACAAAAAAATACCCTATTTTATAAAGTTTGATGGCGATCGCTAAAAACTACCACCTAGGTGGTAGCATGAACGTCAGATAGAACCCTACACACCTCTGAACCCAGGAGAATACAATGACAATCGTGGTAGAACCCACCCTGGCCCAACAACTGAAGCTGGACCAATACGGTATCAAAAACAGCCAGGAAATCGTTCGCAACCCCTCCTATGAGCAGCTTTTCGCTGAAGAGACCCGCTCAGACCTTGAGGGCTTCGAGCGTGGCGTCGTCACCGAGCTTGGCGCCGTCAACGTCAACACCGGCATCTTCACCGGCCGCTCCCCTAAAGATAAATATATCGTCAAAGATGCCACTACCCAGGATACTGTGTGGTGGTCTGACCAGGGTAAAAACGATAACAAGGCGATTACCCCGGAAGTGTGGTCACATCTGAAAGGGCTGGTCACCAAACAGCTCTCCGGCAAGCGTCTGTTCGTGGTGGACGGCTTCTGCGGCGCCAACCCGGACACCCGCCTGGCGGTGCGCATCATCACCGAGGTGGCCTGGCAGGCGCACTTCGTGAAGAACATGTTCATCCGCCCGAGCGAAGAGGAGCTGAAGGCCTTCAAACCGGACTTCGTGGTGATGAACGGTGCCAAGTGCACCAACCCGAACTGGAAGGAGCAGGGTCTCAACTCCGAGAACTTCGTCGCCTTCAACATGACCGAGAAGATGCAACTCATCGGCGGCACCTGGTACGGTGGCGAGATGAAGAAGGGCATGTTCTCCATGATGAACTACTTCCTGCCCCTGCGCGGCATCGCCTCCATGCACTGCTCCGCCAACGTGGGCAAGGATGGGGACGTGGCCATCTTCTTCGGCCTCTCCGGCACCGGCAAGACCACCCTCTCCACCGATCCCAAGCGTCAGCTGATCGGTGATGACGAGCACGGCTGGGATGATCACGGCGTGTTCAACTTCGAAGGGGGCTGCTACGCCAAGACCATCAAGCTCTCCGAAGAGGCCGAGCCGGACATCTACCACGCCATCCGCCGCGATGCGCTGCTGGAGAACGTGACCGTGGCCGCCGATGGCACCATCGACTTCGACGACGGTTCCCGCACCGAGAATACCCGTGTCTCCTACCCCATCTATCACATCGACAACATCGTCAAGCCGGTCTCCAAGGCGGGTCACGCCACCAAGGTGATCTTCCTGACCGCAGACGCCTTCGGTGTGCTGCCCCCGGTCGCCAAGCTGACCAAGGAGCAGACCAAGTACCACTTCCTGTCCGGCTTTACCGCCAAGCTGGCCGGTACCGAGCGCGGCATCACAGAGCCGACCCCGACCTTCTCCTCCTGCTTCGGCGCGGCTTTCCTCAGCCTGCACCCGACCAAGTACGGCCAGGAGCTGGTGAAACGGATGGAAGCGGCAGGGGCTGAAGCCTATCTGGTCAACACCGGCTGGAACGGCACCGGCAAGCGGATCTCCATCAAGGATACCCGTGGCATCATCGACGCCATCCTGGATGGTTCCATCGAGAAGGCGCCGACCAAGGTACTGCCGGTGTTCAACCTGGAAGTGCCGACCGAGCTGCCGGGCGTCAACCCCGCCATCCTGGATCCGCGAGACACTTACGCCGACCAGGCCGAGTGGGATGCCAAGGCGGCCGATCTGGCCGGGCGCTTCATCAAGAACTTCGAGCGCTTCACCGACAACGACGAAGGCAAACGCCTGGTCGCGGCGGGCCCGCAGTTGTAAGAAACGCGCCTCGCGTCTCGCAATCCCGTACCGGTCAGCCCTGCTGGCCGGTATTTTTTTGGCCGATGCGCGGCATATGGCTCCCGCCAAGCCTTGCCTTGACGGCCCTTGCGCGTTAGATTCAGCCAAACTTTATACAATATACAATTTTGCAACCTGCCCGTGACCCCAGCATGACCCCACCTTACAAGACCCGAACCCAGATGGTGATGGAGAACCTCCGCGGCCGGATATTGCGTGGCGAGTTTGCAGCGGGCGCCCCCCTGCGCCAGGACGCCATCGCCAAGGAGCTGGCGGTGAGCCGCATCCCGGTGCGGGAGGCCCTGATGCAACTGGAAGCCCAGGGGCTGGTGAAGTTCGAGGCCCATCGCGGCGCCGTGGTGACCATGCTGGATGCCTCGGCCATCGAGGAGCTCTTTTATTTGCGGGCACTGCTCGAAGCCGATACCCTGTTCCACGCCGTCGACCTGATGACGGAGGAGACCTTCGCCCAGGCGCAAGCCATCCTCGCCCAGTTTGATCTGGCGCTGGAGTCTGGCACCCAGATCGAACACTGGGCCGAGTTGAATCACCGCTTTCACGCCACCCTCTACCAGGCAGCCAATCGCCCCCAGGCACTGGAACTGATCGCCCAGATCAATCTGAGCTGCGACCGCTATGTGCGTTTCGAACTGCTGTTCGCCCAGGGCGGCGTGGACAAGGCCGAGCGGGAGCACGCCCGACTCCTTGAACTGTGCCGCGCCCGGCGCAAGCACGAAGCAGTGGTACTGCTCAAGCAACACATCGAGGCGGCAGGCCAATCGATCAGACAGATCCTGGCAAGCGGCCACCATCAATGAACACTCACATCACCACAAGCTGGCAATAACGACATGAACCATTTCGAGATTATTGAAACCCGCGTCGCCCAGGTCAGGGCCACACTGGCCACGCTGGAGCTGGACGCCTTCATCGTTCCCCACGACGACGAGCATCTGGGGGAGTACATTCCCGCCTATGCCGAGCGGCTGGACTGGATCACGGGTTTCAACGGCTCCGCCGGGCTCGCCATCATCATGGCGCATCGGGCGGCCCTGTTCATCGACGGTCGTTATACCGTGCAGGCGCGCATGCAGGCGCCGGCCGAGCTGTTCGAGTTTCTCCACCTCAATGAAGACCCCCACGTACAGTGGCTGGCGGAGCAGTTGCCCTCAGGCTCCCGGGTCGGTTTCGATGCCCGCCTGCACAGCCTGGCCTGGTATCAGAACGCCAACGCCGTGCTGACCGAGCGCGGCATCGAGCTGGTGCGCATCGACGAGAACCCCATCGATCTGCACTGGAGCGATCGTCCCGCTCCGACCAAGAGCCCTGTCATCCTCTACAGCGAGGAGCTGGCGGGCCAGTCCAGCCAGGCCAAGCGCGAAATGCTGGCCAGCGATCTGCGCAAGCGCGGGCTGGATGCGGTGCTGCTGACCCAGGCCGAGCCCATCAACTGGCTGCTCAACCTGCGTGGTCGCGACGTGGAACGCCTGCCGGTGGTGCTGGGCTTTGCGGTGCTCTACGCCAACACCACCATGGATTTCTTCGTCGATACCGACAAGATCGACTGCTTCGCCTTCAGTCAGCACGTGGGGCAGGATGTCTCCGTCTACCCCATCGACAAGCTGGGTGACGTGTTGCAGCGCATCGGCGAGGATCAGCAGAAGGTGCTGGCCGACCCCAACACCGCCAACGCCTGGACCCAGCTCGTGATGGAAGAGGCGGGCGCCATTCTGGTGGCCGGCCAGGATCCCACCATGCTGCCCAAGGCGTGCAAGAACCCCGTGGAGCTGGCCGGCATGCGTGCCGCCCACCTGCGCGACGGCGTTGCCGTCACCCGCTTCCTGGCCTGGCTGGATCGCCTGATCGCCAGCGGCGAGTTCGACGGTGTGGACGAAGGCACCCTGGCCGACCAGCTGGAAGCCTTCCGCCACGAGCAGGAGCACTATGTGGAGCCGAGCTTCGACACCATCTCGGCACTCGGCCCCAACGCCGCCATGTGCCACTACCGCCACACCAACGGTACCCCGCGGGCCTTCGGCCAGGACAGCATCTATCTGGTGGACTCCGGCGCCCAGTACCTGGACGGCACCACCGACATCACCCGCACCGTCAAGGTGGGTGAGGTGACCGACGAGCACAGGGCCATGTTTACCCGGGTGCTGCAGGGTCATATTGCCCTGGATCAGGCCCGCTTCCCCCGCGGCACTGCCGGCATCCAGCTCGACGTGCTGGCCCGCATGCCCCTGTGGCAGGCCGGTTACAACTACGACCATGGCACCGGCCACGGGGTCGGCCACTTCCTCAGCGTGCACGAAGGCCCGCAGCGCATCGCCCCCAAGGGCAGCCTGGTGGCCCTGCAGCCGGGCATGGTGCTCTCCAACGAACCTGGCTACTACCGGGAAGATGCCTTCGGCATCCGTTGCGAGAACCTGGTGGTGGTCACCGAGCAGGAGCAGATCGGCGAACTGCCGATGCTGGGCTTCGAGCGGCTGACCTATGTACCGTTCGATACCCGCCTCATCGATCGCAGCCTGCTGAGCCCGGCCGAGTTCCGCTGGATCAACGAGTACCACGCCGAGGTCTACCGCCGCCTGAGCCCGCTGCTGGAGGGCGAGGATCTCGCCTGGCTGGAGCAGGCGACCAGCCTCCTCTGATGACACAGGGCCTGCGGGCCCTGTTTCTTTATCTGCGGCATGCCACAAATGCCCCCCTTGCATCGACTCCCCGCCCCTTCTACCCTGTGCCTCCTTTTTGGCTGCCCCGCAGCAGAGACCCGATGAGAGGAGCCCCGATGCACTCGCCCCCCGTATTGCGCCTTGCCACCCACACCGACATGCACGCCATCTGGCAGATAGATGCCGATGTCTTCGGCGAGGATGTCTACCCCGGTTTCTTCTTTCGCCAGGCCATGGATCTGTGGCCCGAACTGCTGGTTGTCGCGGAGCGGGAAGGCCGGCTGCTGGGCTATGCCCTGGGCGGGCTTGGTCAGGATCGGTCGCAGGGCTGGCTGCTCTCCCTCGCGGTGCGCCCCGAAGCGCGCGGCTTCGGCCTGGCCGAGCAAATGATGTTGCAGGTGGAGCAGGGACTGCTGAAACTGGAAGTTGAGCGGGTCAGACTGACCGTTGATCCCGCCAATCCGGCCCAGCGCCTCTACTTCAGGCTGGGTTATCAGCAGTTGGCAGAAGAGAGAGGCTACTTCGGGCCAGGCGAGGATCGCCTGCTGCTGGAAAAAGCCCTGACCTGACCATCCACCACCGGCACGGGAGCCTTCCGGCCACATAATTGGTTACACTTTGCGGGTTTAATGCGCAATCTGGTTGGCGTAAAGTGCAATTCATCACCAGATTAATCCGATGCCCGCCCAGGAGGCCCATCATGTTCAAACGTATTGCTCTCGTCACCCTGCTGGCGGCCACCACCGCCATCACCGGCTGTGCCAACAGCGACGTCTACTCCGGCGATGTCTACACCAAGGATCGCGCCAAGCAGGTACAGACCGTCAGCTATGGCACCATCCTCTCCACCCGCCCCGTCAAGATCCAGGCCGATGAAAACTCGCTGATCGGCACCATTGGCGGTGCCGTGGTCGGCGGCCTGCTCGGCAGCACCATAGGCGGCGGTCGTGGCAGTGACATCGCGGCGGCCGGTGGCGCCATCGCGGGTGCGGCGGCCGGCAAGGCGGCAGGGGACAAACTCAACCAGGTTGACGGGGTCGAGCTCGAGATCAAGAAAGAGAACGGCGAATCCATCGTGGTGGTACAAAAGGCCAGCCCCACCTTTGTGCCTGGCGCCCGGGTCCGCATGACCCAGGGCAACGGCACCATCAACGTGGCCGTGGTGAACTGATAGCGCCGTTCAAGGTGCAACTGCCATAAAAAAGGTGAGCCCGGGCTCACCTTTTTGCGCTCTGCACCACTTAAGATTCACTCCCCCAGATGCAGCCAGGCCGCGATGGACAGCTGCAGGCCCACCAGGTCGGCATGGTGGAACAGGGCATGCAGTGATGCACGATCCCCGGCCACCTGCACCATCAGACGCTGTTGCGCCTGCAGGTCGGCCAGCCAGGAGGGGGGCACCGTCAGCGTGCCTGCCGCCTCGGCAACCAGGGATACCCCCTCGAGCAGGGCATGCAGCGCCCGTTGTTGTTCGCCAGCATCGCCACTCTCGAGCCAGAGCTGCTCATGATGCTGCCAGTGCAGCAGACCCAGGGTAATGCTGACCTTCCGATCTTTGCCCACAATCCTTTGCAGGGGCTGCACGGCCAGTGGCTTGCCAAGCCCAGCCAGCCTGTATCCGCGCTGCGCCTTGGACTGGGCACCCAGCCGCAATCCTCCCAGCGCCGCCAGCTTGCTCGCCAGGGTGAACAGGGCGCGGGCATCGCCGGATTTCAGCTCCAGCTCCAGCTCGTCGATCCCGATACGCCCCAGGGCACCGACAATCTCCCCCTGATCCCAGGCCAGCTCGATCTCGGCATCTCCGAATGCGATCAGCCAGTGGCGGCGCAGGAAATCGGTGCTGAACTGGGCCACCAGACGGCTCTGGAGTTCATCGCGCACCACCAGACTCGGCCAGATATCGGCAGGAAAGGCAGACAGGGTCGGAATGGTTCCCTCCACCGGGGTGTTGTACTCGGGTCTGGCGTGCAATCCGCCCACGACCTGCCCCCGGCACTTGATGGTCTGCTCGGAAAAATCATCGCTGCGACGAATGCGCAACCCCATCTCGAGCCCACGCAAACCCAGATCGGGCGTGTCGAAATAGACGTTGCCAAGAGCGGCTTGATTGGAAGAGATAATCTCTAGTGAATTCAGAAGGTTGGAGAGGGATTCTTGAATATTGCTGGTGACGAAAAACTTTATCTCGATCTCAGTTTGCATAGTCATTCCGGGCTGGCGGGCAACTTTGGGGGGCATGTTCGGGGTCGCGAGGATATAATGCCAGCGACAGTTCACGATTAATTCACGGTTTTATTGATGGCACAGTTCGGTTACCATGCGCCCCTCATAAAATCGTATCGAGTGTTTTTTCACCGACACAGGTTTGGCCATGCCAGTAAATACTATTTTGGGTCTTTTTGCCAAGTCCCCCATCAAGCCGCTGCAGAAGCATATCGTCAAGGTTCACGTGTGCTGCGAACAGCTCATTCCCTTCTTTGATGCCGTTGCCGAAGACCGCTGGGAAGATGCCGAGAAGATCCGGCAACAGATCGCCCAGCTGGAAAAAGAAGCGGACATCCTCAAGCGCGAAATCCGCTTGAAACTCCCCCGCGGCCTGTTCCTGCCGGTCGCTCGTACCGATCTGTTGGAGCTCTTGACCCAGCAGGACAAGATTGCCAACCGTGCCAAGGATATTTCCGGCCGCATGCTTGGCCGCAAGATGGAATTCCCCACCGAGATGCGCGCCGATTTCATGGCCTATCTCAAACGCTGTATCGATGCGACCGCCCAAGCCGAAAAAGCCATCGGAGAACTCGATGAGCTGCTCGAAACCGGCTTTAAAGGACGTGAAGTTGAAATGGTTGCCGAGATGATCCACCAGCTGGATCTCATCGAGGACGATACTGATACCATGCAGATCGGACTGCGCCAACAGCTGCAAGCCGTTGAGCACAAATACAATCCGATCGACGTTATGTTCCTCTACAAGATCCTCGAATGGGTAGGTGACCTGGCTGATCAGGCAGAGCGCGTTGGCGCCCGTCTGGAATTGATGCTGGCTCGTTCGTAATCGACTGACTGGGTAAACACTACTAATGGACATTATCGCAAATTACGGCACCACCCTGGTGCTCGTGGCGGCCTTGTTCGGCTTTTTGATGGCCTGGGGCATTGGTGCGAACGACGTCGCCAACGCCATGGGCACATCGGTCGGCACCAAGTCCCTGACCATCCGTCAGGCGATCATCATCGCCATGATCTTTGAATTTGCCGGTGCCTATCTGGCCGGTGGCGAAGTGACGGCCACCATCCGCAGCGGCATCATCGACAGCAACGCCTTTGCCGACACGCCGGATCTGCTGGTGCTCGGCATGATCGCCTCCCTGCTGGCTGCGGGTCTGTGGCTGATCCTGGCCTCCTATTTCGGCTGGCCCGTCTCCACCACCCACTCCATCATCGGCGCCATCGTGGGCTTCGCCGTGGTGAGCATCGGTCCGGAAGCGGTACAGTGGAACAAGTTTGGCGGCATCGTCGGCTCTTGGATCATCACGCCGGCCATCTCGGGCATCATCGCCTACTTCATGTTCATCAGCGTGCAGAAGCTCATCTTCAACACGGACAACCCCCTGGACAACGCCAAGCGCTATGTCCCCTTCTACATGTTCCTGACGTCCCTGGTCATCTGCCTGGTGACCATCAAGAAGGGGCTGACCCACGTCGGTCTGCACCTGAGCAATGGCGAGGGCGTCCTGCTCTCCGTCGCCATCTCCATCGCGGTGGCGTTTGCCGGCTGGATCTATATCCGCGGCCAGCAGTACAACCCGAAAGATGACAGCAAGATGCACTTCGCCAACGTGGAGAAGGTGTTCGGCATCCTGATGATCATCACCGCCTGTGCCATGGCCTTCGCCCACGGCTCCAACGACGTGGCCAACGCCATCGGTCCGCTCTCTGCAGTCGCCTCCATCGTGGCGGCCGGCGGCGAGATCGGCGGCAGCTCCCACATCGCCTGGTGGATCCTGCCCCTTGGCGGCATCGGCATCGTCATCGGTCTTGCCACCATGGGCGAGAAGGTGATGGCGACCGTCGGCACCGGCATCACCCACCTGACCCCGAGCCGTGGCTTCGCCGCCCAGCTGGCCACCGCCGCCACCGTGGTGATCGCCTCCGGCACCGGTCTGCCCATCTCCACCACCCAGACCCTGGTCGGTGCCGTCATGGGCGTTGGTCTGGCACGGGGCATCGCGGCCCTGAACCTGGGCGTGCTGCGCAACATCGTGGTCTCCTGGGTCATCACCCTGCCCGCGGGCGCCATCCTGGCCATCGCCATCTTCTACGTGTTGCAGGCCTGCTTCTCCTGAGCAGCCTACGCCGCACGACAAAAAGCCCGGGTCATTGACCCGGGCTTTTTTATGCTTCGCCCATATCACGCCGTCGATTGAGCGTCGATCGGCTGCGGCGTTTACTCCTCGATAAAGGTCCACTCATCGCGCACCCGGCTGATGGCATCGAGCCGCCGCTTGGCAAGCTGCTCGCGGATTACCTCCCCTTTGAAGCCTGCCGCCACTATCTCCTTGACCGGCACAGCCTGCGCCGCCTCCAGGGCCTGAGCGACGTAGTCCGGCTGACTGTAGACCTTCTCTTCGAAGCCGGTACGACCGTGGAAGTCGGCGCGACAGGCATCGAGCAGCTGGGCAAAGCGCTCCGGTCTGCGCCAGGCATCGGCCTTGTCGAATACCTTGAGCAGGGTCGCGGGCTTGAGCTCGAAGGCAATGTGGATATGGGTGTGCAGGTCGCTCACCAGCAGAGCCAGATCGCGACACTCGTTCGGCACCCGGAAGCGCTCGCAAAAATCCCGAATGAGCGGCAACCCCTTCTGGCCATGGCCGTGATGGCTCGGCCAGAAGGCGGGCGGAGTCAGCCCTTTGCCAAAGTCGTGGCAGAGGGACGCGAAGCGCACGGTCAGTTCGGGGGAGAGACGACATGCCTGCGCCAGCACCATCATGGTGTGGATGCCGGTGTCGATCTCCGGGTGCCATCTGGCAGGGGCCGGCACCCCGAACAGGGCATCGAGCTCGGGGAAAAGCGCCTTGAGGGCGCCACATTCGCGCAGCACCTCGAAGAAGATCTGGGGTGTCGGCCCCAGCAGCACTTTTTCCAGCTCCTTCCAGACCCGCTCCGGGGTCAGGTGGGCCAGCTCCCCAGCCTCCGTCATCTCGCGCATCAGCCCCAGCGTCTCGGGGGCCACCACGAACCCCTGGGCATGGAAACGGGCGGCGAAGCGCGCCACCCGCAGGATGCGCAGGGGATCCTCGGCAAAGGCCGGCGAGACATGGCGCAGCAACCGCGCCTCCAGATCCTGCACGCCGCCGTAGGGATCGTGCAGTTGCCCGTCCTCATCTTCGGCGATGGCGTTGATGGTGAGATCCCGGCGCAGCAGATCCTGCTCCAGCGTCACCTCGGGGGCGGCATGGCAGACGAAGCCGGTGTAACCCTGCCCCTGCTTGCGCTCGGTGCGCGCCAGGGCGTACTCCTGCTGGGTTTTGGGGTGAAGAAAGACCGGAAAGTCTCGGCCCACCTGGGTGAATCCGAGACCCAGCATCTGCTCCACCGTGGCGCCGACCACCAGGTGATCCCGATCCCCCTGGGGCAATCCCAACAGGCGATCCCGCACCGCCCCTCCGACCAGATAAATCTGCACGCGCACTCTCCCTC
The DNA here is from genome assembly GCF_027707725.1 of Aeromonas sp. QDB25. Classification (NCBI taxonomy): domain Bacteria; kingdom Pseudomonadati; phylum Pseudomonadota; class Gammaproteobacteria; order Aeromonadales; family Aeromonadaceae; genus Aeromonas; species Aeromonas sp. QDB25. The sequence continues at coordinate 70,483 of NZ_JAPCIZ010000005.1, forward strand.
GATAAACTTGCCACGATGATACCGCTTTTGGCCAAGAGAGACGATGTGCACCCGTCGCACCAGGCTCGCCATCACTCGGCCGGGCGGCGGCTTCCCGTCATCGTCCCGGGCGACTCAGCCCGTGGTTCGCGCCAGCTCCCCTTATGGTATCCGGGTCTTTGACATCCCTTTTGGGAGGCTTTAACCTGCCGCCCATAACAATGGAATGGATCCTTATGTACACACAGTTCTTCGGTCTGTCGGAGCCCCCGTTCTCCATCTCGCCCAACCCCAAATACCTCTATATGAGCGAGCGTCACGGGGAGGCCCTCGCCCACCTCAACTATGGGTTGCAGGACGGTGGCGGCTTCGTGCTGCTGACCGGGGAAGTGGGTACGGGAAAGACCACCGTCTCCCGCTGTCTGCTGCAGCAATTGCCCGCCGACACCGAGATCGCCTACATCCTCAATCCCTCTCTGACCGAGCGGGATCTGCTGGCCGCCATCTGCGACGAATTCCAGTTGCCCTACGGCGAAGAGGCCAGCCTCAAGCAATTGTTCGACCTTATCCGGGATCATCTGCTGGCAAATCTGGCGGCAGGCAAGCGCAGCGTGGTGCTGGTGGATGAAGCCCAGCACCTGCTGCCCGGCGTGCTGGAGCAGTTGCGACTGCTCACCAATCTGGAGACAGACGAGAAGAAACTGCTGCAGGTGGTGCTCATCGGCCAGCCCGAGCTGCAACAGATGCTGCGCCAGCCCCTGCTGCGCCAGCTGGCCCAACGGATCACCGCCCGCTATCACCTGCTGCCGCTGTCGCGCCAGGATGTGGATGCCTATGTCCGCTTCCGGTTGCAGGTGGCAGGCTGCGTCCAGCCCATCTTCACCCCCAGGGCCATCCAGACCCTGCATCGCCTCTCCGGAGGCATTCCCCGTCTCATCAACCTCATCTGCGACCGCGCCCTCATCGCCGCCTTCGCCCGTGGCAGCCACAAGATAGTGCACGGGGACATCAGCCAGTCCGCGTATGAGGTGAGCGGCATTCGCGACGAGGGAAGCTGGCAATCCGGCCTCACGGTCGCCCTGGTGGGCGCCCTGCTGGTCGCCACCGGCTGGTGGGGCTGGCAATTCTTCGGATTCTTCCCAGCCCGCCCCCTGGTCAAGGTCGAGGTACCGGTCAAGGTGGATGACACGCCGGAGCAGCAAGCCCAGCTGACCCGCGCCATCAATCAGGCGCTAGAGCCGGACGTCGCCATGCAGAATCTCTACAAGGTATGGGGCTACCAGGCCGAGCTGGAGGAGGCAACCTGCGACAATGCCCCCCGTGCGGGCCTGCGCTGCCAGGAGGGAGAAGCCTCCCTGGCGCAATTGCAGGCGCTGCAATACCCGGCCCTCATCAGTCTCACCGACGAGACCGGCGGCCTCTATTACGCCACCCTGGTCAGCCTGGGGGCGGACAAGGCTTCCCTGCTCATCGGCAACCAGAGCTGGCAGGTGGACAGGCAGTGGCTCTCCGACGCCTGGGGCGGCAGCTACACCCTGCTCTGGCGCATGCCCAGGGGCAACGTGCCCCTGATAGCGAGCAATGCCGGGGCTGCCCAGGTGCAGTGGCTGGACAACGCCCTTAGCCGCGCCATGCAGCAACCCGATCGCAAGGTGAGCCGCTTTGATGCCACCCTCAAGAACAAGCTGCAACAGTTCCAGCGCGAGCAGGGACTGACCCCGGACGGCATCGCCGGCAGCAACACCCTGCTGCGGCTGAATGTGGCCTCCGGCGAACCCATGCCCAGGCTGGAGGATGAATCCCTGCGAGCCAGCACGCCGGTCGATCTCGACAGCGTGGCGGATGATGAGACGGATCCCATGGTCGAGGAGGCCTCCTGATGTCCACCCTGCTCAAGGCCCTGCGCCGGGCCGACCAGCCCCAGTTCACCCCCCATATGCCGCTCATGGGTCTGCCCGTGAGCCAGGAAGAGGAGCCCAACCGCCGCTGGATCTGGTGGGCCCTGGTGCCCCTGGCCCTGGTGATGGGCGCCGCCGCCAACTATGGCTGGCACCTCTATCACCTCAAACCCGTGGAACAGCAGGTCGAAGTGAAGGAAGTGGTGACTCCTCCCTTCGTGCGGGTCGAACCCAGGCCCATGATCACCCGGCCGCTGCCGCCCCCCCTGCCGGAGCCAGTGGTCGCTCCAAGACCTGCCGCAAGCCCGGCTGCGACTACCGCAAACCAGGGGGGACAGAGTCTGGCAGAACGGCTGATGGCCGCCCTCAACAACACGCCGCTGGTGGAAGAGAGTGCGCCCCAGGCTCAGGTCCAGACCAGTGCCATCCCCCTCGGCGCCCTGGCCCCGGCCCTGAAACAGCAGGTGCCGTCCCTGACCTATGGTGCCCACAACTACTCCTCCGACCCGGCCAAGCGGGCCGTCGTGCTCAATGGACGGGAGTGGCGCGAGGGCAATGAGATCGCCCCCGGCGTCATCCTGGCAGCCATCGCCCAAGACTACATCGTCCTGCAGGTCGACGGCCAGTATGCCAGCCTCAAGGCGCTGCAAGACTGGCGCGGCTGATCTGCCGGCATCCGGTGGCCCTCCCCCGGGAGGGTCACTGCCCATTCAGAGGGAGCCCGAGAGCTCCCCTTTTTAATCAATAACCTACACTCGACCATTGCCATGCGCCGGGTCGGGGATCGCCCTCCTGATGGCGGGCGGACTTATCATCAGAACATGAGCACACTGTGAGCCACTCAGACAACACCACCTTCGCCACCCGCATTCTGGACTGGTACCAGATCCACGGCCGCAAGACCCTGCCCTGGCAGCAGGACAAAACCCCCTACCGGGTCTGGGTCTCCGAGATCATGCTGCAACAGACCCAGGTTGCCACTGTCATCCCCTATTACGAGCGGTTCATGGCCCGCTTCCCCGACGTGCTGGCCCTGGCCAATGCCACCATCGACGAGGTGCTGCATCACTGGACCGGGCTTGGCTACTACGCGCGCGCGCGCAACCTGCACAAGGCTGCCCAGCAGATCCGCGATCTGCACGGCGGCCTCTTTCCGGAACAACTGGAAGAGGTGATGGCCCTGCCCGGCATCGGTCGCTCCACCGCCGGGGCCGTGCTCTCCCTCTCTCTGGGCCAGCCCCACGCCATCCTGGATGGCAACGTGAAGCGGGTACTCACCCGCTGGCTGGCGCTGGCGGGCTGGCCGGGCCAGAAGCAGGTCGAGCACGATCTCTGGGAGCTGGCGACCCGCCTCACCCCGCGCGTCGGGGTGGCCCAGTACAATCAGGCCATGATGGACATGGGGGCCACCGTCTGCACCCGCAGCAAGCCCGCCTGCGAGCGCTGCCCGGTGCAGGCCGATTGCCAGGGGCTGTCGCAGGGCAACCCCACTGCCTACCCTCACAGCAAGCCGAAGAAGAGCATTCCGGCACGCAACGGCATTATGCTGATCATCCGCCACGGCGATCAGCTGCTGCTGGAGAAGCGTCCGCCGCAAGGGATCTGGGGCGGGCTTTACTGCTTCCCGCAGGTGGAATCCCTCACAGAGGTGACCGGACGACTGCGGGAGTTGGGGCTGGAGGATGCCGCCTATCAGGAGCTCGCTGGATTTCGTCACACTTTCAGTCACTTCCACCTCGATATTCGCCCTTTGCTGATCGAAATAGCTGTTCCGCCCGCCCCCCTGCTCATGGAAGCGGATACCCGACTCTGGTATAACTTACGCCATCCTGCCGAGGTGGGATTGGCGGCGGCCACGGCCCGTCTGCTCGCCTACCCGGACTTACAACCAGACTTGCAACCACAGAGGTCAACATGAGCCGTACCGTATTTTGCCTGCGCCTGAAGAAAGAAGCGCCGGGTCTCGATTTCCAACTCTACCCCGGTGAACTCGGCAAGCGGATCTTCGACAACATCAGCAAGGAAGCCTGGACCGAGTGGCAGAAGAAGCAGGTCATGCTGATCAACGAGAAGAAGCTGAACATGATGAATCTCGAGCACCGCCAGTTGCTGGAAAAAGAGATGGTCAGCTATCTGTTCGACGCGGGTGAAGTCCAGATCGACGGTTACACCCCTCCCAGCCAGTGAGCGGGAATCGAGTCAAAGGGCCAGCGTCCCCCTGAGTCGTCGACATGCCGCAGGGTGACACCAATCCTGGCTCAGGCCAGTCAGTGACGGGCGGCCCCACCGCCCGGTTTGAGGATCTTATGGGTCGTTTTTTTGGGCTGCTGTGCGCCCTGCTGTTTCTCTCTGCCTGTTCATCCACACCCCAGACCAGCGGGAGTGGCGATGATGATCTGGTCAACGGCAAGGACGTGCGCGGTTTTGAACACATGATCAGTGCGCTCTCCCATAACGTGAACGAGATATGGGGGCGCGAGGCGCTGTTCGCGGGCAAGTTTGACTACGTCAAATACACGGATCAGTACAAGAGCCGCGCCCACATCGATTTCTCCAGTGGTCACATCATGGTGGAAACCGTCTCGGGTCTGGATCCCCGCGCCCACCTGCGCCGCGCCATCATCGAAACCCTGCTAACCCCGGACGATCCGGCAGAGGTCGACCTCTATTCCGACCGTGAGATCATGCCAGGTGGCGAGCCCTTCCTCTATGGCCAGGTGCTGGACAACCAGGGACAAGCGATCCGCTCCAGCTGGCGTGCAGAGCGTTATGCCGACTATCTGATCGCCAACGCGATGAAGAAGCGCACTCTCGGGATCCGCAACATCTTCTTCATCGACATTCCCATGGTGGCCAACCACGAAGACAGGCGCGGCTACAAATACGCCAGCATCATCCGCGACGCCTCCCGCAAGTACGGGGTCGCCGAAAGTCTCATCTACGCGGTGATCAAGACCGAGAGCAGCTTCAACCCCTATGCGGTCAGCCACGCCAACGCCTATGGCCTGATGCAGGTGATCCCGGCTACCGCTGGGCGGGATGTCTATGTGAGGGTCAAGGGCAAGGATGGCCAGCCGACCAGGGAAGATCTGTTCAATCCGGCCTACAACATCGATGTGGGGACCGCCTACCTGCACCTGCTGCAGACCGTCTATCTGGCGGATATCCAGGATCCCCAGTCCCGCCGCTATGCGGTGATCTCCGCCTACAACGGTGGTGCGGGAGGGGTGCTCAACACCTTCTCCAACGATCGCAAGGCGGCCCCCGGCATGATCAACCGCCTCTCCCCCGAGGCCGTCTATCAGGTACTGACCGAACAACATCCCAAGGCAGAGGCTCGCCGCTATCTCTACAAGGTCAATCAGGCCGAGAAGGGGTTCAAGCGAACCGTCGCAAGCCGGGCTGGCTGATGGCATGCAAGAAGGGCGCTCCCGGAGCGCCCTTCTCATTTACTGTGGCCTGAAAGCTTACTTGGCGATGAAGCCGCCCTTGCTCAGGGGCGCTGCCCCCACCTTCTCCAGGTGTTCCACCTCGACTTCGGTCTTGTTCCAGCTGTGGTCCACCTCGCCGCGCACGCGGATCAGATCGTCAGGACCCACCTCGGTACCGCGCCACACGTCACCGTCCACCTCCACTTCCACCTCGCCGCTGTCGTCACGGAACAGGTAGTTTTCGCCACCCAGGTGTTTGACCAGCTTGCCTTCCAGGGTCACCCACTGATCATCGGCCACGTCTTTCAACTGGGCGACCGATACCTTGTTCTGCTCCTTGGGGCCGGTGTAGGCCGCCATGGCGAAAGAAGAGACGGACATCAGGGCCACCAGGGCGATTGCTTTTGCGTTGTTCATTTCATGCTCCTGTCTTTGCGGTATGAGGGCATCTTGCCCGGGGGCGCGTGAAACAAACGTGAAGCCTCCCCATTCAGGGAGGAGTGATGTGATCGCAAGCGATTAACTGGCCACGGCATGCTGCAAAAATGTATTCGAATGGATACCTTTTCGTCTGGCCATGCGGGTTCCCAGCCCGCCGCCATCGAGGAACAGTCCGCAGGCCCGTCCTGCCCCATCCATGAGAACAGCTACATGAAAAAATGGCTTTTGTGTTTATTGGGACTCTTCGCCCTCACGGCCCATGCCGCCGAGACGCGCCCCCCCTTCTCCCGCATCGTGATGTTTGGCGACAGCCTCTCCGACACCGGCAAGATGTACGACAAGATGCGTGGTTACCTCCCCTCCAGCCCTCCCTACCATCAGGGCCGTTTCTCCAACGGCCCGGTCTGGCTGGAGCAGCTCAACCAGCACTTCCCGGGCCTCGCCATCGCCAACGAGGCGGAAGGGGGCGCCACTGCCGTGGCCTACAACAAGATCTCCTGGAATCCCAAGTATCAGGTCATCAACAACCTGGACTACGAGGTGACCCAGTTCCTGCAAAAGGATGGCTTCAAGCCCGACGATCTGGTGATCCTCTGGGTCGGTGCCAACGACTACCTTGCCTATGGCTGGAACACCGAGCAGGATGCCAAGCGGGTGCGCGATGCCATCAGCGATGCGGCCAACCGCATGGTATTGAACGGTGCGAGGCAGATTCTGCTGTTCAACCTGCCTGATCTGGGCCAGAACCCCTCGGCCCGCAGCCAGAAGGTGGTCGAGGCAGCCAGCCATGTCTCCGCCTACCACAACCAGCTACTGCTGAACCTGGCACGCCAGCTAGCCCCCACCGGCATGGTGAAATTGTTCGAGATCGACAAGCAGTTTGCCGAGATGCTGCGCGAGCCGCAGAACTTCGGCCTGAGCGACACCGAGAACGCCTGCTACGGCGGCGGCTATGTGTGGAAGCCCTTTGCCTCCCGCAGCGCCGCCACCGACAGTCGACTGGCCCCCTTCAATCCCGAGGAGCGTCTTGCCATCGCCGGCAACCCTCTGCTGGCTCAGGCCGTCGCAACGCCCATGGCGCGCCGCAGTGCGGGCGAGCTGAACTGTGAAGGCAAGATGTTTTGGGACCAGGTCCACCCCACCACAGTGGTACACGCCGCCCTGAGCGAGCGGGCTGCCGCCTTCATCGAACAGGAGTACGAGTTCCTCCCTCGATAACGGAGGCCATCCTGCCAGGGCCGGCGCTTCGCCGGCCCTCTTGCCGACAGGGGCAAGCAACTCCATATGACACCCATCACAGATTCGAGTCACGGTTCCCCGGCGGTCTTCTGTCTCCACTATGATGCAGATGGATATCACAATATGTTTTATATCAGTTGCTTGTAGATCGAGAAAAGCGAGCTACGTTTAAACGTGTTGTGGTCGAACACAGGCCCAACCCACGAGGCGAGGCGACATGAATTCGCGCTCCCCACACACAAGATTGCAGAGGCATCTATGAACAAAACACTGATTACCTTGCTGGTTTCAGGCTTGCTTGCGGCCAACGCCCAGGCAGCCGGACAAGACAACACCTGGTATGGCGGTGCCAAACTGGGTTGGTCCAACTTCTACGGTGTCGATGAGAGCAATTCCATCGCCATCACCGACAAAGACGACGATGAAGTCGGCGCCGGTGCCTTCGCCGGTTACCAGATCAACCAGAATCTGGGTGTCGAACTGGGTTATGACTACCTTGGCAAGCTCAAGTACAGCGGCACCCGCAATGGCGCGGCCTTCAATGACTCCGTGCAAGCCCAGCTGGCCCAGCTCACGCTGAAACTGGGGTTCCCGGTTGCGGACAATCTGGACCTTTACGGCCGTGTCGGGGGCGGCTATGGCTGGACCGACAGCGATCAGCTGGAAAACGACAGCCGCTTCACCTTCGTCGGCGCGCTCGGTGCGGAGTATGCCCTGAGCCTGGATTGGGCAGCCCGCCTCGAATACCAGTACAGCACCCCGTATGGCAGCCGTGACGATACCGGCCTGCGCATGGACAACGGCCTGCTCTCCCTGGCCGCCGTCTACCGCTTCGGTCAGGTTGCACCGGCTCTGCCGGTCGCAGCTCCCGCCCCCGCCCCCGCGCCCGAGCCCGTGATGGTCGACAAGCAGTTCACCCTGAGCTCGGACGTGCTGTTTGACTTCAACAAGGCCACCCTCAAGCCCCAGGCCGGCCAGGCGCTGGATACCCTCTACAGCCAGATTGAAGAGGAAAGGCCTAAAGACGGGTCGGCCACCGTCATCGGCTATACCGACCGCATCGGTTCCGAGGCCTACAACCAGAAGTTGTCCGAGCAGCGTGCCCGGACCGTGGCCGATTACCTGATTGGCAAGGGGCTGCCCGCCGGCAAGGTCAATGTGGAAGGGCGTGGCAAGCAGTCTCCCGTCATCGGCGACAGCTGCACCAGCAAATCCAAGCGCGAGCTGATCGTCTGCCTGGCCCCGGATCGCCGGGTAGAGGTCAAGGTACAGGGCGTCTCGGAAGTACAGCAATAACGACGACCCCAAACAAAACGGGAGGCCATGGCCTCCCGTCTTTTTTTATGCTTCCTCAGATGCGCGTGCGTACATCCGCCGCAATCTGATCGAGCAACAGTTGCCAGCCCTGTCCCAGCTCGTTCACCAGGGCGCCATACCCATCGGCAGGCAGCACCCGCTCCTGCTGGAAGGGAACATCTCTCAACACGACCCCCTCCTCCGTCAGCAGGCGCCAGCGACCGCTCAGCAGGGCGCGGCCGTCGTGCCGCCCCTGGAAACGCTCGACCGAGATGCTCAGCACAGGCCCCTTGCGGGCCCCGTCCTGACGCACCACCCAGCCAGGCAAGCGGCTGGAGAGGCCATTGAGGGTCAACTGGTTCAACTGGGCATCGAGGGAACCTGCCCAGCGATGGTACTCGGCAAAGTGCAGCTCCTTGCCCTCCAACTGATAGACCAGGCTCATCCGGTCAAGCTGACCGGACAGGGCGACGGGGCGCAGCACCAACTGGTGCTGCGGCTGCGCCGTGGTGACACTCGACGGCGCAGTGTCGGCATCCAGCGAATAGTAATGCAGCGTCGTCGGCGCACTGCCACATCCCGCCAGCAGGCCCAGCAAGGCCAGCGTCATCATCCGTTTTTTCATCATTTTCCTCGCTTGGGCTCGGGATCCCGCGGACGAGCGCGGTCAAAGATCAGTGAACTCGGCTGCTCGTTCAGTGAATGGACCAGAGGTTGCAACTCGCTCATCAGCTGGTTGAGGGATTGCACCGACTGGCGCAGTTCCTGATTGGTCTGGGAACCGGCATCATAGGTCTGCAACGTCTCCTGCAACTGCTTGAGGCTCTGGTTGAGGGAGGCCGGCAACTGCTGGGTCGACTGCTGACCAGTAAACTGCTCCAAATTCGCACTCACGGCACTGACATGCTTGAGCGTCTTGTCCAGCGTCATCAGGGTGCTGTTGACCTGAGTGAGGGTGGTGGCCATGTCCATGTCGACGAACTTGTCGAGGATGAGATTCACCTTGCGCTCGATCTGATCCAGCCCGGCCTGGGCGGTCGGGAAGACCTGATAGCCCGCCATCTTGAGCGGCTGATAGACTGGCGCATCCGGATAGAAGTTCAGATCGATCACCTTGCCCCCCGTCAGCAGGCTGGCGGTCTTGAGGCTGGCCCTCAGCCCTTCCTTGAACTGCTTGTTGAACAGGGCCCGCCACTGCTCCTTCTCCGCATTGGCATAACGGTGGGAGAGACGCTGCACCTCGATGCGCGCCAACACCGGGATCTGCCGGCTCTTGAACAGCTGGACGCCCTTGTCGTCGATGAGATAGGGAGCCGAGATGACGGTACCGACCCGGATGCCGCGATATTGTACCGCCGCGCCGGGATGCAGCCCGCCCACATCATTGTCGAACAGGAAGACATAGTCGATGAACTGATCCAGGCTACCGGCCAGCACGCTCTCCTCGTCCTTGAACAGCACGAACTCGTCGTTCTGTTTCACCGGTTCCCCCGGCAACCAGCCGGGAGGCAGCCCCATGGTGATGCCGCCGTTGATCAGGCTCTCCAGCGAGTCCATCTTCACCTTCATCCCCTCGCTGCTCATGGAGACCTCGAAGCCGGGCGTCAACCAGAACCGGGAGTTGCTGCTCACCAGGACGTCATAAGGCGCGTTGATGAAGAGCTGATACTGCATCTCGCTCTTCTCGGGCAGGAAGTTCGCCTCCTCCACCTGACCTATGGTGAAGCCCTGGTAGTTGATGGGCGACCCCACCCCCAGGGCGCTCGCGTCGCTGCTGGTGAGGGAGAGCCGCAGCCCCTTGGCGTCCAGCGACGCCAGCGGCGGCCTGTCCAGCATGGCATATTCACCGCGGGCCCGGCCCTTCTTGCCGGGGGAGAGCTCGATGTAGGCGCCGGAGAGCAGGGTACCGAGGCCGGAGACCCCCTCCCGCCCGACCCTGGGTTTGACCACCCAGAACTGGCTGTCCTTCTTGAGCATGCCGGCGGCGGCATTGGTCAGGCGCGCCCTCAGCACGGCGTGGCTGTAGTCGTCGCTGAGCTCCACCGTCTCGATACGGCCCACCTCCACTTCACGAGAACGGATCACCGTCTTGCCCGCCACTATGCCCTCGGCGGTCGCCACCGTCAGGGTGAAGCTCGGCCCTTGTGAATACCAGTGCTGGAACAGCATCCAGGCGCCGATGAAGAGCGCCAGCAAAGGCACCATCCAGATAGCGGCAGCCGAACTCATGAAATCAGAGCCCGGTTTCCACCTTGTCTTACGCTCACTCACGTTCGCGTTCTCCTTGTTGTAAATCCCAGATCAGGCGGGAATCGAAACTCATGGCAGCCACCATGGTGACCAGTACGACCCCGGCAAAGGCGACGGCCGCAGGGCCAGGGTAGATGGTCATCAGATTGTCGAGCCGGATGAGACCGGCCAGGATGGCCACCACGAAGACGTCGATCATCGACCAGCGCCCCACAAATTCGGTCATGCGATAGAGTTTTAGCTTGCCGAGGGGAGATGTCCCCTGGCCGCGCTGCACCACGTAGCAGAGCCACAGCAGCGCCAGGATCTTCACCAGCGGTACCACCACGCTCGCGAAGAATATGACGGCGGCAATGGGGTAGGAGCCCATGGCCCACAGCAGCACCACCCCGCCCATGATGGTCGAGGGGCTGTCATCCCCCAGGAACACGGTGTCCATGATGGGATACAGGTTGGCTGGGACATAGAGGATCACCGAGGTGATCAGCAGGGCCCAGGTGCGGTTCAGACCACCCGGCTTGCGGCTATGCAGGTGATCCCCGCAGCGAACGCAACTATGGGCATCTTGCTCGTTCAGGGCGCCGCAGATGTGACAGCCCACCAGACCGCACGACAGGGCGCTCTCCTCGGGATCCAGCTCCCTCGCCGCCGTCGGGCCGAACAGCCGCTGCCACAGCCACATCCGATCCAGAGAGGAGATCATCTTGATGAGCAGCAGGGTGTAGCCAACGAAGGCCCAGAACGACAGCCCCATCTTGATGTCGGCCATCCCCATCAGCTTGACCAGAGAGATGAGCACCCCGATGAGGAAGACGTCCACCATCAGCCAGGGCTTGATCCGGCACAGCAGGCGGCCAAGGGAGCGCAGGGCCTTGCTGTGCAGATCCTTGTCCAGGCGCCACAGCACCAGCATGATGGAGCCGATATAGACCAGCGGCAACCCGATCAGGGTAATGCTCAGCACGGCCCCGAGGAACAGGTAGCCTTGATCCACCAGGGTGGTGATGCACTGCAGGAAGGTCATCTCCTGCCCCACCCCCTTGGCCGAGAACGACATGAAGGTAAAGGCGTTGGAGAGCACGAACATGATGATGGCCGCAAAGCCATAGGCGATGGGCCTGCGCTCCTGCTCCGGCAGATGACGAGTCAGGGTATGGCCGCAGCGCGGACAACTGCTCGTCTCCCCCACGGCCAGCTCGGTGGCCGGCACCAGCAGGTCACATTCTTCGCAGGCGGTCGCGTCATGGGTATAGGTGGGTGGATGTTGGTGTGAAACCGGATGCAAGATAAGACCCCAGCATGAGGCCCGCCACGGGGCCAGAGCCGCCAATTATTGCAGCAGCGGCCCCTGCCGACCAGCCCTGTCGTTGTCCATCCTGCCCGGGAGTGAGAATGACTTTGACAAGGCAGTGACCATTTAGCACAATCAAACGCCACTTTTTTTCCGCGGGACAATAATTTATGACAACTGAATCCCCAAGCTACTCCACTATCGAGCAGGCCTTCTCCCTCGGGAACGGGCAAGATTCTGCCCTCAACTGGTTGCGCAAAAACCGTAGCCAGGTCGCCATCTTCCTGGTGAGCGGCATCAAGCTGGAGGGGACCATCAGCGGTTTTGACCAGTACAGCGTGCTGTTGACCGATGCCCATGGCAATCAGCAACTGGTCTACAAGGCCAAGATTTCCACCATTGCCATGCACTCCGGCCGTCCTGCCGTCAGCATCCAGCGGGCCCGCAAGCCACGGGTTTCCATGGCGCCGCGCCCCCATGGCGCCCCCAGCCGTTATGACGACAACCAGGGTGGTGGCAGCGAGCAGTAAATCTCGCCACTGCCCATCCTGACGGTGTCGCTGCGTCAGCCAGTGACACCTGCTCCCCACTCTCATGTTTCGCCTGTCCCGTATGAGAGTGGGGCTTCTCTCCCGAGCAGGTTGTTGACCCGCTCGTCTTCGTCACTCAGTAGGTCAACCCGACCGGTTTTCCCTCTCTGACCATGCAAACCTGCATGCCGGCCGCTTCACCGGCCTGTGCGCCTATGCCCGTGTCCTCGAACACCAGACATTGACCGGGCTCGACCCCCAGGCGTCGCGCCACCAGCAGGAAGGTGTCTGGATGGGGTTTGTGCAGCTCCACGTCGTCGGCGGTAACCACCACGGAGAAATACCGATCCAGCCCTGTGTTGCGCAGCACCGCTTCGGCATTGATACGGGGGGAGCCTGTCCCAATGCCCATGGGGATCCGGCCGTGATAGCGTTCCACCAGATCCAGCATGGCCGGGAAGGGGGTGGCCTTGTGCAGGTTGGCGACATAGTGTTCGGTCTTGCAGCGTGTCACCACCAGGGGATCCAGCGCGATCTGCTGCACTTCGGCCACCAGCAGGGCTATCTTGCGGCTGGGCATGCCTCCCAGCTCATAAAACCAGTCGGCGTCGAACCGAAAGCCAAACTCGCGGGCGGTGTGCTCCCAGGCGGCCAAGTGCAAGGGCATGGAGTCCACCAGAGTGCCGTCGAGGTCGAAAACCAGGCCTTGAAATCCGGATAGGGTCATGGTGCAGGATCTGTCTGTGAAAAATGGGCCCCCATTCTAGCCAGAGCGCGGGCGCATCGCCATGCGCCAGATGGCGAGAAACGCTTGCCACCTCATTTATACAGGGCGGCGTGGATCTGAAAGCCCGCACGTATACAGATCAGCATGGATCTGATGCCGGGCAGGCAGCCTCCACGCAGGTGTCAGCGATAGGCCAGGGTACAGGCCCGCCCTTGGGATTTGGCGTGATAGAGTGCCTGATCCGCCTGCTCGGTCAGGGTTTGCCACTCCTTGTCCGATGACGGGACCAGATAGCTGAACCCGATGCTGACGGTGAGTGTCGCCGCCACCCGGGAGGCCGGATGGGGAATTTGCAAGGCGTCAAGGCCGTGGTGGATCTGCTCCGCCAGCCGCTCCGCTTCTCCCGGCTGCGGTGAACACAGCAGGATGACAAACTCCTCCCCCCCATAGCGGGCCACCAGGTTGGTGCGCCGCCGCTCGGTGTCCTGCAGCAGTGCCGCCACCCGCTGCAGGCACTGATCCCCCTTGCCGTGGCCGAAGTGATCGTTGTAGGACTTGAACTCGTCCACATCGATCATCAGCACCGCCAGCACGCCCTGATGGCGGCGAGCCCGCTCCCACTCCCGTTCCATGGTAATGTCCCATTGGCGGCGGTTGGCGATGCCAGTCAGGGGATCTTCCAGAGACAGCAGAGAGAGGCGCCGGTTGGCCTCCTCCAGCGCCCGGTTGGTATCGGCCAGTTGCCGGGTCCGCTCCTGCACCCTCAGCTCCAGCTCCCGATTGAAGCGCTCAAGCTTCTCCTGGGTGCGCTGGCGGATCAGCAACTGGGAGAGCACGGCGGCATACTGCTTGAAGATCTCGCTCTGATACGCCTTGAGGGGGCGCCGCCAGAGCAGGTTGTCGGCGGCGATCCAGCCGATGGGGGTACTCCCGTCCCAGAGCGACACCATGGCGTTCCAGCCGCGACCCACCTCCTGCTTCTCGTAATAGAGAGGCGTGTCCTCCAGCACCAGGACATAGTCCTTGCGACGCAGCGCCTCCTGCACCGTGGGATGATCCGGAATGGGGCTGATGAAATGGCGCTCGTCGATGAGCTCACCCGCCTCGTTGGTACCCCAGGTACCGTGCATGGTCTTGAATTCACGGTCAGTCAGGAAGATGGCGATGCGATCGAACTGCAACTCCTGGCGGGCCAGTGCCACCGCGTCGTGCAGCAGACGATCCTCACTCTCGCAGCGGGAGAGCTTGACCCCCACCTGATGCAGCGCCTGCAGCATGCTGAGGAAAGAGTCCTGCAGGGCCTGGCTGCGCACGAGGTCTGCCTGGGTGTGGAGCCGCTGATCCCGCTCCAGATCCACCTGTCCCGCGAGTCGCCGACTCTCGAGCTCGGCGGCGAGATAATGCATGAGCAGCTGGATGCTCTGCTGCTGGCGTCTTGGCAGGCGATCGAGACGACGGCGGGTTTCCAGATAGACCACGGCCTCCAGCCCCTTGTGACGCTTGAGGGGGAAGCTGGCGCGCAGGCGCGGGATCTCGGGTTCGACGCTCTCCCTCTCCCAGATGGCACGGGTCGGCGCGATGGGCTCCACCAGCAACTGGCCGAGCGCAAGGGAACGTTCGATGAAGAGGATGGGCAACTCGAGGGAAGAGAGGATGTCAGCGCTCAGGCAGAGCAGACCCTGTTCCGGGCGATAGTGATAGAGCTGGGGCGTCGGAGCACGCAGCCACAGATAGATCTGTTCAGCCTCTGTTTTTTCCCTGACCGCAGACAAGGTCACTTCACAGAGATGTTCAAAACTGGTGAAGTGCTCCGGATCCCATTCTTCCATGCCAAATCATCCTTGGTTGTATCCAAGCGAGTATATCGGCAAAGCCCGGCCATTAATTGACCGGGCAATCAAAAGCGAGATCCAGAGCCCAGTTTTTACAACAGATTCAATGCCTGCATGGCACTGCGGATGCGCTCGCGGGTGGCCTCGGAGAGCGGCATCACCGGCAGACGGCACTCTTCGCTGCACAGACCCAGCAGGGAGACCGCATACTTGGCCCCTGCGGGGCTCGGCTCGGCGAACATGGCCTGGTGCAGCGGAATGAGCTTGTCCTGCAATTCGCGGGCAGCTTGCCACTCACCGGCCAGCGCCAGGTTCTGCACCTCGGCCACCAGCTTGGGGGCCACGTTGGCCGTCACCGAGATGCAACCCTGGCCACCACCGATGTTGTAGGCCACGGCGGTGGCGTCTTCACCGGAGAGCCAGGCAAACGGCTTCTTGATGAGCTGGCGTTCAACCCAGGGGCGGGCCAGATCACCGGTGGCATCCTTCACGCCGGCAATGCGCGGCAACTCGGCCAGACGGGCCAGGGTCGCCGGCTGCACGTCAACGATGGCGCGGGGCGGAATGTTGTAGACGATGATGGGTTTGGTGGTGGCGTCGTGCACCGCCTTGAAGTGGTGGTAGAGCCCTTCCTGATTGGGGCGGTTGTAGTAACCGGCCACATGCAGGGTGGCATCCGCTCCCATCTGCTCGGCATAGCGGGTGTATTCAATGGCTTCAACCGGGTTGTTGGAGCCTGCACCTGCGATCACGGGAATG
Source organism: Aeromonas sp. QDB25 (assembly GCF_027707725.1). NCBI lineage: Bacteria > Pseudomonadati > Pseudomonadota > Gammaproteobacteria > Aeromonadales > Aeromonadaceae > Aeromonas > Aeromonas sp. QDB25. The sequence continues at coordinate 86,156 of NZ_JAPCIZ010000005.1, forward strand.
CGCCCGGCCACCAGCTTGACCACCAGCTCCACTACGCGGCAATGCTCATCGTGGGTCAGGGTCGGGCTCTCCCCGGTCGTGCCGACCGGCACTATGCCATGGGTTCCCTGCTCTATGTGCCACTCAACCAGGCGAGCCAGTGCGGCCTCGTCCAGCTGGCCCTGTCGAAATGGGGTGATCAGGGCAACTATCGAACCTTGAAACATGGGATTTCCTTCTCCTAAACAGATGGATTGGTCAATAAAAAGCCCCGGTACGGGAGTCGCTACCGGGGCTTGAATCGTCTCAGGGATGAGAGGTTACGCGCGCACGCCAGCAGGCCCGATTGTCAGGCTGTGTTTATGCTTTCGTTTCGATACGCATGACCGCATTGCATCATCTCTGGGTAAATAAGGCGTCTGGGCATATTTCGGGAACACGGCATAAATGTCAAGGCGAAAGCGGCCATGTATAATGGCCGCCCAAAAATGCGTGGAGAGACCCAATGAGCCGTCCTGTCAGTGCCGTCAGCCAGATGCTGGAACGTAACCAAGCCCTCTTTGTCGGCAAGCGGCTGTTGGTGTGCGGTGCCCTGGAGGATGATTATCCTCGTCAACTGGCCGAGCTGGCACAAAGCCTGACCGTCTTCACCACGGATTACTGCTATTACCGCAGCCAGCAGGCCGTTCTGGGAGACGCCATCCTGTTCGATCACCAGCTGGGTGGCGCCCCCCGATTCGATGCCCTGCTGCTGCTGATGCCCAAGGCCAAGGCCGAGGCGCAATACCTGCTGGCCATGATGACGCCGCTGCTCGAAAGCGGGGCCGACCTGTTCCTCGCCGGCGAGAACCGGGGCGGCATCAACGGGGCAGACAAGCTGCTGGCACCTTATGGCGAGAAACCGATCAAGCGCGACTCTGCGCGCCGCTGCTCTCTCTACCACGGCATGCTCGACAAACCGGTCGTCCCCTTCGAGCTTGATGCCTGGTTCAGTCGCTATGAGTGCCAGGCGGGCGACACCACCCTGACCGTCATGGCCCTGCCCGGGGTCTTCAGTGCAGACGGCCTGGATCTCGGCACCCAGATGCTGCTGGCGAGCCTCCCCCCCGTAACGGGCAAGCTGCTCGACTTTGGCTGCGGCGCCGGCGTCATCGGTTCCGTGCTGGCCAAGCGCAACCCGGCCCTGGCCGTCACCATGGTGGATATCAATGCCCTGGCACTGGAGTCCAGCCGCCGAACCCTGGCGGTCAACGGTCTGAGCGGGCGTGTTCATGCCTCCGATGTCTATTCCGACATTGCCGAAACATTCCAACAGATTGTCTCGAATCCCCCCTTCCATGCCGGGCTCAAGACCTTCTACGCCGCCACCGAAACCTTCCTGGCAAAGGCTCCTGAGTACCTGACCGCAAATGGCGCCCTGACCATAGTCGCCAATGCCTTCCTGCGATACCAGCCTATACTGGATGCGCACTTCAAACAGACCGAGGTGATCGCGGGCGATACCAAATTCAAGGTGTATCTGAGCAAAGCTTAAAGAAGTGCAACGGTTGTAATAAAACAAGTAGAGAGTGCCAGACGGGATCTGTTAAGGTACCAAGAGAACGTTTACCACCCCTTTAGGGGTGTTTTTTTCGCAGTAACATGAAAACCTTTTCAATATCATGATCTCAGGGAGAGAACGACGATGGCAGGCATACTCACCATGATACTGGCAGGCGGTGAAGGTACCCGACTGCAACCGCTGACCACCACCCGCAGCAAACCCTCCGTACCCTTTGGCGGCAGTTACCGGTTGATCGACTTCGTGCTCAACAACTTCGTCAACGCCGACTTCCTGCGCATCTATGTACTCACCCAGTTCAAGTCCCAGTCCCTTTATCTGCACATGAAGAAGGGCTGGAACATCGTCGGCATCACGGATCGCTTCATCGACCCCATTCCGGCCCAGATGCGAATGGGCAAACGCTGGTATGACGGCACCGCAGACGCCATTTACCAGAACCTGCGCTTCATCGAGATCTCCGACCCCGAGCACGTCTGCATCTTCGGCTCCGATCACATCTACAAGATGGACGTGAGCCAGATGGTGAGCTTCCACAAGCAGAAAGCGGCCGCCCTGACCGTCGCTGCCCTGCGCATGCCCATCGAGGAAGCAAGCGCCTTCGGGGTGATCGAGGTTGATCAGGAAGGGCGCATGATTGGCTTTGAAGAAAAGCCCCGTCACCCGAAACACATCCCCGGCGACCCCACCCAGGCCCTGGTCTCCATGGGCAACTACATCTTCGAGACCGAGGCCCTCTATCGGGAGCTCAAGCGGGATGCCGCCGAGGAGAACTCCAGTCACGATTTCGGCAAGGACATCATTCCCAGCCTGTTCCCCCGTGCCCCCGTCTATGTCTACGACTACAGCACCAACGTGATCCCGGGCGAGAAGCCCAATGTCTACTGGCGCGATGTGGGGACGCTCGACTCTTACTGGCAGGCGCACATGGACCTGGTGGCCGACGATGCCCCCTTCTCTCTCTACAATCGCAAGTGGCCGCTGCACACCCATTACCCGCCCCTGCCCCCCGCCACCTTCATCGATACCGACGACTGCAAGGTCAAGATCGCCAACTCCCTGATCTCCGGTGGCTGCTTCATTCAGGGCAGCCAGATCCAGCGATCCATACTGGGATTTCGCTGCAACATAGGCCCCTGCAGCCACATCAGTGAATCCGTGCTGCTGGGGGATGTGAAAATCGGCGAAGGTTGCTCCATTCGCCGCGCCATCATCGACAAGAACGTTGAAATTGCACCCGGCACCGTGATCGGTGAGAATCTGGACCATGACAGAGAGCGGTTTACCGTATCCGAAGGCGGTATCGTCGTGGTACCTAAGGGAGCAAGAGTTGGCTATTAACCCACTGAAAATCCTGTTTGTAGCCTCGGAGGTTGAGGGGCTGGTGAAGACCGGGGGCCTGGCGGATGTGGCCAAGGCCCTGCCGCAGCATCTCGCCCGTCAGGGGCACGATGTGCGCATCATTATGCCCTTCTACAAGACCATCAAGCGCCGGGACGAGGCCACCCTCCTCGCCTCGCGCTGGCTCCCCACCCCCCAGGATCGCAGTGATATCAGCTATCGCATCCATCAGCTGGAACTGGACGGGATCTGCGTCTATCTGCTCGATTGCCCGCACTATTTCGACCGCCCCCAGCTTTATGCCGAGAACAACCAGGCCTATCCCGACAACGGTGAACGCTTTGCCTTTCTGGCCGCGGCGGCCCTGCATGCGTGCGAACAGCTGGGTTTCGCTCCCGACATCGCCCACTGCAACGACTGGCACACCGGTCTGCTGCCGCTGCTGCTGAAAACCCGTCATGCCCACAACCCCTTCTTCCAGCGCACCCGGTCGGTCATCAGCATTCACAACGCGGCCTTTCAGGGCGTGTTCGATCGCCAGCAGTTCTGGGCCGTGCCGGAAATCCACGACTACGAGCAGCGCATCAACTACGACTATGGTCACATCAATCTGCTCAAGTGCGGTGTGCTCTATGCAGACAAGATCAATGCAGTCAGCCCCAACTACGCCAGCGAGCTGCTGACGCACCTGGGCGCTCACGGCATGGCCAGCGTATTCCAGCAGCGGGCAGCTGACCTGCGTGGCATCCTCAACGGCTGTGACTATCAGGACTGGGATCCCGCCTTCGATCCTCTGTTGCCCGCCACCTATGATGCCGACAACCTGGATGGCAAACACACCTGCAAGCGCATCCTGCAGCAGGAGACGGGGCTCCCCGTCGGCAACCTCCCCATCTATGGCATGGTGTGTCGACTGACCGAGCAGAAAGGTGTACACCTGCTCATCCCGGCGCTGGACAAATTCTTGCAGCACCAGGTTCAGGTAGTGATCGTGGGTTCCGGTGATCCCTCTCTCGCCGCTCAGTTGCAAAGCATTGCCCAGCAGCATCCCGACAAGTTTGCCTTCATCAATGCCTATGACGACCGTCTGGCCCACCTGGTGGAGGCTGGCGCCGACTTCTTCCTGATGCCTTCTCTGTTCGAGCCATGCGGGCTCAACCAGATGTACAGTCTGGCCTATGGCACCCTGCCCCTGGTGCGGGCCGTCGGCGGATTGAAAGATACCGTCGTGGACTGGGATGCTGACCCGGCGCACGCGACCGGTTTCTGCTTCAACGATCCCACTGCCAGCACCTTGCTCGATGCCATGCGCCGCAGCTTGCTCCATTATCTGCAGGAACCGGCACGCTTTGCCCGTGTGCAGCACCACGCCATGAACACCCGCTTCGACTGGGCAGACTCCGTCATCTTGTACGAACAGATGTATCAGGATGCGCTGGCCACCGTCTGACGCCGATTGCTGAAGTTTTGTGCCCTTGGCACGCCTTTATCCGTCAACAGCGAAAAAAGTCCCCTTTGGCTGTTGACGCCCCCCCAAAACTCTATAGAATCCCCCACCGCAGTGATGCGAAGGTGGCGGAATTGGTAGACGCGCTAGCTTCAGGTGTTAGTGTCCCACGGATGTGAGGGTTCGAGTCCCTCTCTTCGCACCATACTGCAACATGCTCTTATCAGACGGCATGTAAATTCAGACTGATAACCCGATGTGCGAAGGTGGCGGAATTGGTAGACGCGCTAGCTTCAGGTGTTAGTGCCCCCCGGGTGTGAGGGTTCGAGTCCCTCTCTTCGCACCATGCTTTTGTCAGACAGCATGTAAATCCAGACTGATAACCCGATGTGCGAAGGTGGCGGAATTGGTAGACGCGCTAGCTTCAGGTGTTAGTGCCCCCCGGGTGTGAGGGTTCGAGTCCCTCTCTTCGCACCATGCTTCTGGCATGTAAAACACAGAAAATGCGCTCCAACCGCATTTAAAAACCAGCTGGAGAAAATCAGTGTGCGAAGGTGGCGGAATTGGTAGACGCGCTAGCTTCAGGTGTTAGTGTCCCACGGATGTGAGGGTTCGAGTCCCTCTCTTCGCACCATCATTCTGCAAAGGCCCGTTACGAGAGTAACGGGCCTTTTGTGTTTTCATGCCCCATGGCTATGCTGTTGAAGATGCTGCGCCACCACGGGGGTTTTCTCATGATCCTGGATACCGATATTCACAACTTCTATGAGCATCTGGTGCTCAAGGAGATAGAAAAACAGGGGTTGGCTCGAACATTGACCCCCTATCAGCTGGCAGACCTCTGCTGCCTGACACTCAACCAGCTTCCTTCCCACTACATCCGCCACGATGTCGACATGATCTACTTCACGACAGACGCCGAACGCAGCGAGATGGAGAAGAAGGTCATCGCCTCCCTGCGCCAGGCCTACGACAAGATCCAGGCCGTCCCCACTCGCCAGGCTTAATGCCAGCCCTGCTGCCAGAGCAGAGTGACGACCCCTGTCATTCCCGCAACCGGCAGCAGGATCAACACCGGTCTCAGCCTGGGTTCCAGCATGACCCAGGCAGCCAGCAAGAACCCCAGGCTCCAGAACCCGTATTCCTTCTCCTGACCCCAGACCAGCACCGCCAGAAGGGCGGCCAAGAGCAGAGCGCGTGCTATCCAGTTCATTGGCATTGGTCCGAAAAAATATTAATGATAACCATTATCATCTTTGGTGTTGCCATCTGCAATCGAACTTGCCTATGGATCTCCGGCTATCAAACGGTGTCGATTGAACAGTGAAAAATGCCGATTAGATCAACTATTTTGTGGGATTTTAAAATTTTAAAGCTGTTTTGCCGAATGAGCAGGGATTTTACACCTCCGCTTTATGGTAGATTGCGCCCTCTTTTGGTAAGCCTCTCGGGATAGACACATCCGCAGGACGAGAGGGGCTGACCTTGGCGAGCAAGAGTTTAGGGAGCGTCTATGCAAAACCAACAACACCACATCCGATTGCCGGGCATGTCGCAAGTATTTGCCTGCCTGGCCATTTTCCTGGCCCTGGCCTTCTCCTTCACCAGCGTGCTGGATCTGCCAATCCAGCTGGCACTGTTCATCGCCTGGTTCGTCATCATGGGACTCGGCATCAAGCTCGGCCACGATTACAAATCCCTGGAGCAGGCGGCAGTCGACGGCGTCGCCAAGGGGATGGGGGCCATCCTGATACTGCTCTCCGTCGGTGCCCTGGTGGGCACCTGGATTGCCGGCGGCATCGTCCCCAGCATCATCTACTTCGGCCTCAAGGTGATACACCCCTCCATCTTCCTGCTGGCGACCCTGATCATCTGCTCTCTCACCTCGCTGGCCACCGGCACCTCCTGGGGCTCGGCGGCCACCGCCGGCATCGCCATGATGGGCATAGGCCACAGCCTGGGGGTACCCGCGCCGCTGGTAGCCGGTGCCGTGCTCTCCGGCGTCTACTTCGGTGACAAGCTCTCCCCGCTCTCCGACTCCGTGGTGCTGGCCTCGACCATGTCCAACGTCGACGTGATGGAACACATCAAGGGGATGCTGCCCATAAGCCTGTTCTCCTACGTCATCACCGCCGCCCTGTTCACCGTGGTCGGCATGCAGTACTCCGGCAACGTCAGCCTGGAGCAGGTCAATCTGGTGATGGACGCCCTCGACAAACAGTTCAACATCACCCCCATGGCCATAGTGCCCGTGGTGCTGGTGCTGGGCCTGTTGGCCAACCGCAAGCCCGCCTTCCCGGTGATCAGCTTCGGCGCCTTGCTGGGTCTTGTCTGGGCCATCGTTTTCCAGGACATGGATCCGGTGAAGGCGATGCACTCCGCCTACAGCCCCTTTGCCATCACCTCAGGCGTCGATTTCATCGACAACATCCTGGGCCGTGGCGGTATGGAGTCCATGCTGGGCTCAGTGGCCGTCATCATCTTCGGCTTGGGCTTCGGCGGTCTGCTGGAGAAGGTCGGCATCCTGGAAGTGATCGCCAGCGCCTTCGAGAAGCGCATCAACAGCGCCGGCAGCCTGACCAGCCACACCATAGGCACCGCCTTCCTGGCCAACGTGTTCGGTTCCGCCATGTATGTATCGCTGATCCTGACCCCCAAGATCATGGCCAAGAACTACGACCGGCTGGGGCTTGCGCGCAAGAACCTCTCTCGCAACGCCGAGTTTGGCGGCACCCTCACCTGCGGCATGGTGCCCTGGAGCGACAACGGCATCTTCATGGCCGGGGTCCTCGGGGTAGCGACCCTCGACTACCTGCCCTACATGTGGCTCAGCTTCACCTGCATCATTGTGACCATCACCCTCGCCTATCTGGGCAAGGGAGTGAACCGTGTACCGGTCACAGAGGCGGTGACAGCCCGCTAATTTCCGTAAAAACAACGACAAAGGCGCCATCACGGCGCCTTTTGTCTGGGTATGATTCGAGGTTAAGCTGGCACTCACCTTGATCGCACGTGGCAGGACGCCCAGATGAACTTCACCTTTCGCCAGATCCGCTATTTCGTGGCGGTGGCCGACAGCTTCTCGGTGAGCCGCGCAGCCGCCGAGCTGCACATCTCCCAGTCGGCGGTCACCAGCGCCATCCGCGAGCTGGAGACCGAGCTCGGCGCCGCCCTGTTCGAGCACAATCCGCGCGGGGTCAGCCTCACCACCCAGGGCCACCAGTTTCTGCTGCACGCCCGTCGCATCCTAAGCGCCATGACCGAAGCCAGCCAGTCCCTCAAGGCGGTAGCCCAGCAGGATCAGGGGCGGCTTACCATAGGCGTAACCACGCTGGTGGCAGGCTACTACCTGTCGGAGGCCCTCGGCCGCTTTCGCCGCGCCTTCCCGGCGGTGCAGATCGAGGTGAAGGAGGATGAGCAGCCCTATCTCGAGCACCAGATCGTCAATGGTGAGGTGGACGTGGGGATCCTGATGACCAACCGCACCATCCGCCAGGAGGCGTTCGATACCGAGCTGCTGACCCGCTCGCCGCTGCGGGTCTGGCTCGCCGCCAACCACCCCCTCTGCGCCGAGTCGACCCTCTCCCTCAAGGCGCTCGGCGAAGAGCCCATGATCTCGCTGACCGCCGACCAGCTGGATCAGATCATCGGCGGCGGCCTGCGCCGCTACGGCATCGCGCCACGCATCGTGCTGCGTACCGCCTCGGTGGAAGCGGTCCGCAGCTTGGTGGCGAGCCAGCTCGGGCTCGCCCTGCTGCCGGATTTTGCCTACCGCCCCTGGTCCCTGGAGCAGGAACGGGTCGAGGCCCGCGCCATCAAGGAGCCGATCCCCGCCATCGACATCGGCCTGGTGTGGCGGCGCGGCTCGCGGCTGGACTGGACCGCCCGCGAGTTCATCGACATCGCCAGGGATCAAAGCCGGCTGCGGGCCCGCCAGCACCTTCCCCGCTGAGTGGAGCCTCCTGCTCCGTCACGGGGTCTCTTGCAGAAATTCAGATTCATCTGCACTCGATATCAATTTTTAAGATACCTCTGGCGTTAAAAATTGAAATTCTCATTGCTCACGGCTTCTCCTACGCTCATGACTGGTTAACAGGATGTTAATTGTCAGCGTGGCATCACAACCGTGCCCGCCCCAGCAAGGAGAGCAAGATGAAACTGACCCCCCTCACCCTGGCCCTGATCGCCCATGCCCGTCAGGAGGATGAAATTGTGCGCCGGGAGGTATTTGGCCCGGTGGTGTCGGTGACCCGCTTCAGCGACGCCGAGCAGGTGGTGCAGTGGGCCAACGACTCGGACTACGGCCTCGCCAGCTCGGTCTGGACCCGGGATCTCGGCCTTGCCAGCAAGGTAGCCAGCCACCTGCAGTACGGCTGCACCTGGATCAACACCCACTTCATGCTCACCTCCGAGATGCCCCACGGCGGCATGAAGATGTCCGGCTACGGCAAGGATCTCTCCCTCTGTGCGCTGGAGGACTACACGGTACCGCGCCATATCATGGTCAAGCTCTAGGCTCCACTCCGTCCCCCTGAAAACAAGATGGCCCCAAGGGGCCATCTTGTTTTGCATCAGGTCTGTGCATCCCTGCTGTGCACCGACGCAGCGTCACCATTCACCCGACCTCGACCCGCATCAACGTCATGACAACCGCCACAGCCAGTGGTGATCCAGAATCAGCAGACCAAACAGCAACATCAGGTGATAGATGGAGAAACGGAAGGTGCGCATCGCCTGGCCGGGCCGATCCCCGTACTTCAACAGCCAACCATGCCAGCAGAATCCGAGGTTCAACCCAAGGCTGCCGACCAGGTAGACAAGCCCCGACATACCGATCAGATAGGGCAGCAGACAGACGAGCGTCAGGATCAGCAGATAGAGCAGGATGGCGGTCTTGGTGAAATCGGTGCCGTGGGTGACGGGCAGCATGGGAATATCGGCACCGGCATAGTCATCGCGCCGGTGGATGGCCAAAGACCAGAAATGGGGCGGCGTCCAGGTAAAGATGATCATCACCAGCAGCCAGGGCTCGGCCGAAAGCTGCCCCGTGATGCTGGTCCAGCCCAAGAGCGGTGGCATGGCTCCCGCCAATCCGCCGATGACGATATTCTGCGGCGTGGCCCGCTTCAGCAGCAGGGTATAGACGACCGCATAGCCGAACAGGCTGGCCAGGGTTAGCCAGGCAGTCAGGGGATTTACGCCCCAATGGAGCAGAACAAACCCCGACAGTGCCAGACAGATCGCGAAACTCATCGCCTGCCCCGGCGTGATCCGTCCCGTGGCGACCGGGCGCCAGCGCGTTCTTGGCATCCGGGCATCGATGCCGCTATCCAGAGAATGGTTCATGGCTGCCGCCCCGGCAGCGAGCAGTCCAATCCCCGACAGGCCCAGTATCATCTTGTCCAGAGAGGCGCGTGTCGGCTCGGCCAGCAGCATGCCCACCCAGGCGGTCAGGAGCAGCAGGGCGACCACCTTTGGTTTGGTCAACTGACAATAATCGTGCACCCGGCGGAGGGCGAAGCGCTGTACCCGCCCTCTCCCATTCATGTCCGGCTCCTGACCATCCCAGGGGATGCCAAGGGGTCGTGATGATGCAAAGAGAGGCTCCCGCGCGCCAGCACACAACAGGCCAGCAGGTGGGCGGCCACCAGATTGTGTGCAAGGGCGTTGGCCAGCGGCAGGGCCAGATGGACGTTCGCCAATCCCAAGGCAATCTGCACGGTCAGCAGACCCAGCAACAACCAGCCAAATCCTCTCAGGGGCGTCCGCTGGCAGAGCAGCGCGAGGGCGAAAGCCCCCACCAGCAAGGCCGTGGTCAGCGCTCCCAGGCGATGGGCGATGTGAATGGTCTGGCGCGCCTCCTTGCCCAGCACGCCGAACTCATAGCTGGCGTGCCCCAGAGGGAGATGAAAGGCTTGCGCCCAATTCAGCTCTGCCTGCCAGTTGCCCTGGCACAAGGGAAACTCCACACACGCCATGGCCGCATAGTTCGCCGACGTCCAGCCCCCCAGCGCGATCTGCAGCAGCAACACGCCACAGGCCATGCTGCCAAGCCAGGAAACGCCCTGGTGTACGGGCGGGGGTGAAGGGAAACCTGCCAATTCGGCCCGATAGAGCCAAAGCAAGGTCAGGATGGCGAAGCCGCCCAGCAGATGAGTGGTCACCACCAGGGGATGCAGGGCCAGGGTCACCGTCCACATACCCAGTGCCGCCTGACCCGCAACCAGCACCAGCAAGATGAGCGAGAGGTGGCGCAGTCGGCCGCCTGTACGCCAGCCCAAGCCGGACAGGAGCACAATCACGCCTCCCAGCACCCCGGCGAAGTAGCGATGCACCATCTCGCTGCGCGCCTTGTGAGGAACAAGCGGGCTGGCCGGATAGCGCTGTGCCGCCAGTTCCGCATGCTCGGCGCGGGGAATGGCAAGGGAACCATAGCAACCTGGCCAATCGGGGCATGCCAGCCCGGCATCCGTCAACCGGGTATAAGCACCGAGCGCGATGACAAGAACTGCCAGCGCAATGGCCACGGAGGCCAGCCTCTTGTGCATCTTCATATGCCGCCTCGTTGACCGTGCAGTAGCCAGAAGATGCGAGTCCCATGTCGGCTGCATCGTCACTGCACCCCACGCTGATATTTGAGCAGTTGCTGCAGATCCGACAGTACCGCCTTGCCAAGCAACGGCCAGGTCGTCGTGCTGCCGGGCACCTCGTAACGCAAGATGGCCAGCCCGCGGGCGTCCACCAGCAGTATATCCCCCTCCCTCATTTCACTGTTTGCCTCGTGAGGTGGCGTCAACTGGACCAGCTCCAGCTTGTCCAGATTACGGCCAAGTGCGGCCTGGATACGTGCCATCAGCGCGGGGACCTGCCGGCATTGCCCCTCGCAGCGAGGGGCCACCAGATAGACCAGTCGCCATTGGTGCTGATGGGCAGGAAGCGGTTGCAACAGGTAGATCTCCTGGTGCAGCCAGTGCCCCTTGCTGCGCGTGCCGGTTTCATACCAGCCCTGGTGAAGAGTCAGAGCCGCCAGCACCACAGGCAGCAGGATCACCGCTGCAAAGAGCGCTGGCACCCGCCAGCGTCGCCATCCGCTCATGGGGAGCACCTCCTCGTCAGCATGACCCCCCCTGACAGAACCACCAGCGCCAAGCCGAGCCATTGCACCGCATAGGCCCGGTGTTTTTCGGGAGGCATGACATTGTGCTGGTAGTGATAGAGGAGTGGGGTTCGTCTTTGATACAACACGGCGTCTGCAAGCGGGGCTCCGATTGCCTGTCGCAGGGTCTCGACCCTGATGGATTGCAGCCGGTTCGGGTAGGGGCCTGGTTCTATGTTCTGTCCCAGCAGGAAGCCACCGGGAGCCATGCGCAGCACACCTTCAAGGGTCATAGCGGCGGGGATGGCGGGATTGGGCAATTGCGACCTGTCGGATGGCGCGGGCACCCATCCCAGGTTGACCAGCAACAGTGAGGATCCCCCCTCTGCGCGTACCGGGATGAGCACGTCATAGCCAACCTCCCCGTTGACGATCTGGTTGTCCAGCAACCAGACATAAGGGCTGACCCACTCGGCTTTCCCTTGCAGAGGCTGGCCATCCAGTGACTCCGGGTGTTGCCAGTCGATCTGGGCCAATGTCCTTGGCCCGGCCTGCTGCATCTTTGCCATCTGCGCCAGCCAGGCCGTTTTTTCCATTCCGCGCTGCCACTGCCAGAACGCCAGCTTGCACAAACCGGCCGTCACCACCAGAGTGAACAACAAGACGAACCAGCGTCTGTGATGCCATGGTCGTCGCTTGTCTCGTGCAGCCGAATCGCGCATATCGAGGAGGATCCCAAGATGTTGATCAAGGTCGTTCTGATACTCATGCTGCTGCTCATCATCGGCCAGCTGTTTCACGCCCTCTGGCTGATGCTCAGTGCAGGCAATACGCAAAAGATGTCGGTACCTCTGGGCCGACGCGTCTTCTTCTCCCTGCTGGTGGTCATCATACTGCTGCTCTCTCTCGCGATGGGCTGGCTGGAGCCCAACCCTCGCCCCTACTGAGCACGGCATCAAAGCAGGTAGACAAAGACGAACAGACAGAGCCAGACCACATCGACGAAGTGCCAGTACCAGGCCGCAGCCTGGAAAGCGAAATGACGCTGTGGGGTGAAATGATCCCTCAACATGATGCGCAGCCAGATGATGGTCAGGAAAAGGGTGCCCAGCAGCACGTGCAGTCCATGGAACCCGGTCAGAATGAAGAAGGTATTGCCATAGATGCCGGAATCCAGCCGCAACCCGAGATCCCGATAGGCATGCAGATACTCATAGCCTTGAAACCACAGGAATGTCAGCCCGAGCACCACGGTGGCCAGCAACATCCCCTTGAGCCGCATGCGTCTGCCGTTTTCCAGACTCATGTGTGCAAACAGCAGGGTCACGGAGGAGCCGAGCAGGATCAAGGTATTGATGAGGGGGATCCCCAGCCAGGGCATGGCCTGGGTCGTGGCCCCGCCGGGCGTCTTGAGCAGGGGCCAGTGAGCGGTGAAATCCGGCCACAGCAGCTGGCCCGTCATCACCCTGTGGCCCGCACCATCCAGCCAGGGCACCGCAAGCTGGCGTGCATAGAACAGCACTCCGAAAAAAGCCAGAAAGAACATCACTTCGGAGAAGATGAACCAGACCATGCCCTGCCTGAAGGATCTGTCCATCTGGGCGCTGTAGAGCCCGGTCATGGACTCCCGGATGATGTGACGGAACCAGCCAAACAACATGAATGCCAGCAGGGCGACACCGGCCATCATCAGATACCGGCCGAAACCGGTCTGCCCACTCGCCACTTCATTGACCAGATGTCCCGCCCCCAACGCCAGGAAAAACAGTGCAATGGCACCAATGATGGGCCAGCGACTCTGGTCCGGGACATAATAGGTCTGGTTCACCTTGGCCATGGTCATTTCCTCTGTGCGAGTGCCGGTGCAGGTACGGACTCCGTGATGTCATAGAGCGAGTAGGAAAGCGTGATGGTATTGATGCTGCCCGGTAGTGCCGGATCGATATAGAACTTGAGCGGCATCAGCTTGCTCTGCCCTGCCCTCAGCTCCTGGCGATTGAAGCAGAAACACTCCACTTTCTTCAGATAGGCTGCGGCGGGACCGGGAGAGACCGACGGGACCGCCTGACCCACCATGGCCCGCTCCGTGGGATTGAACACCCGAAAGTTGACCATCTTCACCTCCCCCGGCCGCACCGACAGCCGAGCCGTCTCACCGCTGAACTCCCACGGCATCCGGGTATCCGCATGAGCAAGAAACTCGATCTGGATGCTCCGCTTGCTGTCGATCACCGCCCGCTCCGTACTGGCCGCTTGATCAGACGTCTTGCCATTGAGGCCGGTGATCCGGCAGAAGACGTCATAAAGCGGCACCAGCGCAAAGGCAAAACCAAACATGACGAGCACGACCAGAGCCAGTTTTCTGAGCAAGGGGGCATGACTGACCTGGGTCATATGACCTCCCTAACGCTCTTCCGACCGGATATCCGGCGGAGTCTGGAAACTGTGATAGGGAGGGGGAGAAGAGAGCGTCCATTCCAGCCCCTCGGCCCCCTCCCATACCCGATCGCTCGCCTTGGCTCCGCCTCTGATGCATTTGACCACGCCCCAGACAAACAGCAGCTGGGACAGGCCGAAGGCGAAGCCCCCCAGGCTGATCAGCATGTTGAAGTCGGCAAATTGCAGGGCGTAATCGGGAATGCGGCGAGGCATGCCCGCCAGCCCGACAAAATGCATGGGGAAAAACAGCACATTGACCGAGACGAGCGAACACCAGAAATGCCATTGGCCGAGCCGCTCGTCATACATGTGCCCCGTCCATTTCGGCAACCAGTAGTAGGCAGCGGCCAGGATCGAGAAGACGGCACCGGTCACCAGCACATAGTGGAAATGGGCCACTACGAAATAGGTGTCGTGATACTGAAAATCAGCCGGTGTCATGGCCAGCATCAGCCCGGAGAAACCGCCAATGGTGAACAGAGTGATGAAGGCGATGGCAAACAGCATGGGGGTCTCGAATGTCAGAGAACCACGCCACATGGTGGCAAGCCAGTTGAACACCTTTACCCCTGTCGGCACCGCGATCAGCATGGTGGTGTACATGAAGAACAGCTCCGCCACCACGGGCAATCCGGTGGTGAACATGTGGTGAGCCCAGACCATGAAGGAGAGCAAGGCGATGCTGCTGGTGGCATAGACCATGGAGCGATAACCGAACAGCTTCTTGCGGGAGAAGGTCGGAATGATGCTGGAGACGATGCCGAAAGCCGGCAATATCATGATGTAGACTTCCGGGTGCCCGAAGAACCAGAAAATGTGCTGAAACAGGACAGGATCCCCCCCACCGGCCGCATCGAAGAAACTGGTCCCGAAATACTTGTCCGTCAGCACCATGGTCACCGCAGCCGCCAGCACCGGCATGACAGCGATGAGCAGAAACGCCGTGATGAGCCAGGTCCAGACAAACAGCGGCATCTGCATCCAGCCCATGCCCGGCGCCCGCAGGTTGAAGATGGTCACGATGACGTTGATGGCCCCCATGATGGAGGAGATCCCCATGATGTGAATGGCAAAGACAAACAGGGCCGTGCTGTTGCCGCTGTACTGGGTGGACAGGGGGGCATAGAAGGTCCAGCCAGAACTGGGGCCGCCTCCCTCCATAAACAGGCTCGACAGGAGGATGAGGAAAGCAAACGGCAGGATCCAGAAGCTCCAGTTGTTCATGCGGGGCAGCGCCATGTCAGGGGCCCCAATCATGATGGGGATCAGCCAGTTGGCGAGGCCGGTGAAGGCGGGCATGACGGCACCAAAGACCATGATGAGGCCGTGTACTGTGGTCATCTGGTTGAAAAACAGGGGTTCCACCAGTTGCAGTCCGGGCTGGAACAGTTCTGCCCGGATCACCATGGCCATGGCGCCACCGGTAAAGAACATGGTGAGGGCAAAGCACAGATAGAGGGTACCGATGTCCTTGTGATTGGTGGTGTAGAGCCAGCGCCTCAGACCGGCCGCCGGCTGGTGGACATGTTCGCTGTGCAGGGTATCCGTGATTCCATCACTCATGCCGACGCCTCACTTGTCCTTGTCCGGATTGGCCGGGTTGAGAAGGGACTGCACCTCGGCTGGCTGCACAAGGTCACCGGTCTTGTTATCCCAGGCATTGCGTTCATAGGTGATGACGGCGGCCAGTTCCTTCGCCGTCAACTGTTTGCCAAAAGGTTGCATCGCCGTACCACTCCGGCCGTGCAACACCGTATCCAGATGCTGGGCACGATGCTCAGCCTGTGTGGTCACCTTGCTGCCATTGAGCGCCGGGAAGATGCCCGGCAATCCGGTACCCGCGGGCTGATGACAGGCCGCACAGTGGCCCAGATAGACTTTCTCCCCCTGCGCCATGGCTTGTGGCAACGTCATGGTCTCCGCTGCCTGCGCCTGTTGCTGTGCCTTGGCAGTTGCCTGCTCGTCTCCCTTTCTGGCAATCCACTTCTCGAACTCCTCTGCGGATTTGGCCACCACAACCACGGGCATGAAACCGTGATCCTTCCCGCACAGCTCGGCGCACTGCCCACGATAGGTGCCCGGCTTGTCGATCCGGGTCCAGGACTCGTTGATGTAGCCAGGATTGGCATCTTTTTTCACGGCGAAGGCGGGAACCCACCAGGAGTGAATGACATCGTCCGAGGTCATCAGGAAACGGATCTTCTTGCCGACCGGCAATACCAGAGGGTTATCCACCTCCAGCAGATAATTGCCGCCCTTGGGGGCATCACCGGAGATCTGCTGTTTGCTGGTCGCCAGCAGGGAATAAAACGCCACCGGATACTCGAGGTATTTGTAATGCCATTTCCATTGCGAGCCCGTGACGAGGACGGTGAGATCGGCCTTGGAGGTATCCTCCATCTTCAACAGGGTCGAGGTTGCCGGTGCCGCCATCGCGATCAGTATCAACACGGGGATGGCCGTCCACAGCAACTCGATGCGGGTGCTTTCGTGAAACTGGGCGGCTTTGGCACCGCGCGATTTTCGATGGTGCACGATGGACCAGAACATGATGCCGAAGACGAGCAGACCGATGACGCAACAGATATAGAAAATCGTCATATGCAGGTCATAGACCTGCTGACTGATGGCGGTGGCTCCGCGCGTCATGTTGAACCGGATCTCATTGGCAAAGGCGCTGCTGCTGATGAACCACATCATCATTCCGGCACCTGCCTGAGCTGCATCGTTTCTCACATTGCACTCCCTGTGCACGTTGGAGAAGATGGCCTGCGTTCAATACACCCAACGCTAACCATCTGAAAATAATGCATTTATTAAAATTCATTTCACATTCAAGTATTAGTCCATATTCAGAAAAAACCAAAATGCAGATAGCCCTGACCAGGCTCATCAGAGCAGTGGCAATAGGCAAAACGCGAGCAGGGAAGAGGGAGAAACGGGTCCCGGGGTGGCCGCGCCTTGAACGGGGAGAGCTTCAGCCATGGTGAGTCGAATCGATGTGCAGAACCCGGGAGGGGCCATGGGTTCCTCCCGGGCTCCGTGGTTTTCTGCCGTGCCAGAGGTGGGGTCAGCCCGCTGGGGCTTGCTGAGCCAGCAGTCTGGCCAGCAGGGAGCGCAATACTTTTATCAGGGCGGGTTTGCCCGCGACACCCTGTCGGGCAGCCAGCTCGGACCAGGACGCATATTGCCAGATGGTGGCGATCAGCAACCGTCGTTCATCCTGACTCAACCCGTCCAGCATCATCACTCGCCGGAGCAGCCAGCGTTGCAGTGTCGCCTGGCACAATTCGAATGGCTTGTGATGGTGGGCAAAACAATCGAGTTCCCGATGCTCGAATTCATCCAGATCCGGCACATGAGTGACAGGTCCGCCTCTGAGGGATAGCCAGACCAGTTCGGTATCCAGCCTCTTGAGTTCACCCGCCAGCAGGGCCGGCAACTGGCTCATGAAACGCTGTCGCCATTGCGCCAGCTCGGCGTGATATTCCGATTGCAGCGGCATCAGCAGCAAAGCTGCATGACTGCCACTGGCCGCATCGCGCTGCAGACCCAAACGCAGCACCTTCAATCCCGCCTTGAGCCAGAATGGCAGCAGATCTGGGCTGGCGGAGAAGGCAGAACCCAGATAATCGACCCCTAATGCCCGGTAATGTGATACCAGCTTGTCCAGCAACCTGGACCCCAGCCCGAGACGATGAAGGGCAGGATGGATGGCGATGCGCATCACCCTGGCATAAGAGCGCTCCCCCGCCGTCACGAAACCGGCGTGGGCCAGCAGCGACTGGGGCAGCAGATGTCCACGAGGGCGCCTTCGTCCGGCCCAGATCGCGTGCGCCAGATCAGGGGGGATATTGCCCTCCCGCGCGACCAGCGCCACCCCGAGCAACTCCTGTCCCTGCTCCATCAGATGAATGTCGAGATCCGGCCCCTCCAGCAAATACCGCAGATCACTGGGGCTGGTCTGGTAGTGAGCCAGTACGAGCAGGCCGAACACCCGATTGAGCAGCGCGTCATCACGGGCCAGCTCATCTTGTCCGACCAGGCGCCAGGTCGGTGATGTCGGGGGATGAGGTGCCGATATGTCGGCATTCAGACCAAGGAGCCGGAAGATCAGAGGCTCCAGCGGATCGCTCAGGCTCCAGCGAATGGGCTCCACCAGGTGCAGCTCCTGCCAATCCGGGGTTTGCTCATCGAGTACCCTCTTGAAGCGCAGATGAAAGCCGCGCCCCGTCCCCTCATAGCCGTGCTCCGTTGTAGCGAAGACAATGCGACTGTGACGGGCCAGCATGGCCTCCAGCAGTGGGGTCGGGATAGCGGCGGCCTCATCCACCAGCAGCAGATCCGCCAGTACGTCTCCTTGAGCCACCCGATCAGGGGACACATAGCTCAGACCGGCCAGCCGCTCAGGCATCTCTGCCAGCGCGCGCTCTGCATGGGCAAAAAGTGTCGCCACTGTAGCATGGGAAGGGGCAGTCACCGCTATCGTCAAGGCCGGATCCCGACTCAGCAAGTCGGCGCTCGCCAGCCCCAGCACGGCGCTCTTGCCACGACCGCGATCGGCGCTCAACACCAGGGGGCGACGGCGATGGCCGTGCAACACGTTGTGGATGGCGGGCAGCGCACGGGCCTGATCCGCGCTTAGCGGCCGGTCCCCGTCGAGAGGCTGCCAGGTAATATCACAAGAGGCAGGCGTCAGATCTCGCGCCGGATCTTCTTCCAGCAACCGTACCAGACGGGAGATGAACCCCTGCCCGGCACGATCGACCTCCTCTGGCTGGGCGACCAGCCTCTGACGATCAGGGTCTGGGTAGGTCGGCCATGCCTCCCGCGGCGGGGTCAGCAGAAGCAAGAGCCCCCCAGCCCTCAATGTCCCCGCCAAGGCACCGAATGCATCGGGGTGAAAACCACTGAAGGCATTGAATACCAGGGTGTCGCACTCCTGACCGAGCCGTTGAAGCGCCTTGGCGGCAGGCTGCGGAGCATGACGCTCAGGACCCTGCCCCAGCCAGAACACCGCCCCCCACAGCAAGGATTCGGCACGAACGATGCAGTCATCCTGCTCCCCTTCCAGCCAGATCAGACGTCGCTCGCCGGCATGAGCGATAGCGTGGCGCAAGGCGAGCAGCTCGGCTGACATCATGGAGCTGGGCTGGCGTCTGGCTTCACACGGGGTTCAAACATGCGCTCCCCCATCTGGTCGATGAAGGTATGGGCCTTTTGCACCATGAAGCGCTCGGCATCCGCCGGGTTGGCAAAGAGATCGGAGCGGATGAAGCGATGGGTCTGTAATTGCCCGTCTATCTCCCTGGTGATGCGACCTGCCAGCCTGTATTGCCCCCCTTCCGCCATGGGCTCGGGATAGATGAGATAGCCCATGTATTCGATGGGCTCAACCTCGGGGCTCTGGGCGATCTCTCCCTTGAACAGGGCATTGAATAGTTTTTTGAACATGTTCGCATCCTCTCTGATAAAGGCATTCTCCCCAAGGGTGGAATCACTGGCAAGCACGGGATCTTATTACCATTCGTTCTTTGCACTACGAACCATTCTCATTTAGATTTCATCTCATTCCAGCATGAGGTCCAGATTATGTACGTGTGTTTGTGCCGCGGCATCACAGATAACCAGATCCGCAAGGCGGTACAGGCAGGCAAGACTGAATTCCGACAGTTGAAACAGTCGCTGGAAGTCGGTGCCCAATGTGGTAAATGTGTTCGCATGGCGATGGAGATCATCGCTACCGAAATCGACAAGATGGAGTCAGAGCAGGCACCGCTCTATTACGAAGTGGCGTAAAACCGCCGACTTCTCGTCTTCATCTCTCCTTCTGCCCTCCAGGGGACGACTTTCCCCATCACGTTATGGTCATGTTTCTGGACTAAGCTCTAGTGATCGTTGCCTAGGCTCGAAAACGAGGAGTAATGTCGATGAAAGGAGATCCCAAAATCATTGCCCACCTCAACAAGGTGCTGGCCAATGAGCTGGTTGCCATCAACCAATACTTCCTGCATGCCCGCATCTATGATGACTGGGGCCTCAAGGGGCTGGGGCACAAGGAGTATCACGAATCCATCGATGAGATGAAACATGCCGACGAGCTGGTCAAGCGGGTGCTGTTTCTGGAAGGGCTGCCCAACTTGCAGGATCTGGGCAAGCTGCGCATCGGTGAGACGGTGGAAGAGATGCTGCGCTGTGACTTGTCTCTGGAGATGGACGCCATCCCCGACTTGAAAGTCGCCATCACCTATGCCGAGTCTGTGCAGGACTACGTCAGCCGCGACCTGTTCCAGGAGATCCTGGAAGATGAAGAGGAGCATGTGGACTGGCTGGAAACCCAGCTCGATCTCATCGCCCGTATCGGTCTGGAAAACTACCAGCAATCCCAGCTCCATGCCGAGTCATCCTGAATCGCGATGACATCAAGAGACAATCCCAACCCGCCCAGGCGGGTTTTTTCATGGCACCAGCGGCAGAGATCTTGCCCAACGATACGGTAGCCAACCTGGTTGCTGACAAGGCAGGCCAGAGGCTGTCAGGATGGCAGGCGCCGGATTGAACCGCCTCCGGGATCACAGTTACGATGCATGGGGCAGCGGCAGGCGCCGCTTTCGATTAGGATACGACCCCATTCCCATCATTTTGCTACGGATGACCTCCATGGAACTGATTGCACGCGAGATGGCGCCCCACAAACGGGTTGCCCTGGTGGCTCACGACAACATGAAAGCCCCTCTGCTGAACTGGGTGCTGCGCCGCAAGGAAGAGCTCAAGCTCCACCACCTCTATGCGACCGGCACCACGGGCACCCTGCTCGGCAAGAAGGCGCAGCTGCCCATTACCTGCCTCTTCTCCGGCCCCATGGGAGGGGATCAACAGCTCGGCGCCCTCATCGCCGAAGGGAAGATAGACGTGATGATCTTCTTCTGGGATCCCCTCAATCCCGCCGCCCACGATCCTGACGTCAAGGCCCTGCTGCGCCTCGCGGCCGTCTGGAACATCCCGGTCGCCACCAACGAGGCGACGGCGGACTTCATCATGGACAGCCCGCACATGCAGCAGGCATTCAGCGTCCAGGTGCCCGACTACGCCGGCTACCTCAAGGCCAGAACCGAATAAGCAACGCCAGACAGCAAAGAGCCGGAACAGATGTCCGGCTCTTTTCTTTCATGGGTGGAGAAGGTCAGCGCTGGAGGCTTTTCTGCGCGAATTTGGGCCTGGCATTCATGATCTGCTCCACCTGCTCGTCGCTCATCTTGCCCCGCGACAGCCCCAGAACCTTGTAGGTCAGCAGAGGGCGCGCTGGCAGGGCGATCATCAGGGCGCGGATCTGGTTCTCGTCCTCCTTCTCTCGCGTCGGCTTGCCGTAGGCGTAGGTGAGCACGCCGGCATCCATCAGGTTTTTGACGGCGGGTTCGGTGATCGGCAGGTTTATGACGCTTTTCCGTTGCAGTACGAACTCCCGCAGCACCGCCTTCTCGTTGAAGTCGAGGAAGCCAATCATCTGGGCCAGTTGATCCTGCTGGCGGCGGGACTGCCACTCGTCACAGGCCCACTCCCAGGCGATCAGGAAGCCCTGACTGCAGAAATAGGAGATGGCGATCAACATGCCGACCCCAAGCCAGGCCGCATGAGCCGTGGCCCACTGGCTCACGGCACCTTTCATCAATCCGGCCGGAAACAGCAGGATGATGCTGCAGCAGAGCAGCAGCCAGACCATCAGCCAGTTGAGGCGATTAAGCTGGTAAAAATGTTGGATCCACCGTTTCATCGTTCACCCTTCCCAAGTCAATGTGGACAGTAGCCAACTCGTAGCAATCGCTGTGCCAGCACAAGGATCCCCGTAAAAAGATCAGGATCCCGGACGGGAGAGTCGAGGGGGTTGTCACATCCTTTTACAACTTGTCGCGCGGATCATCCCCTGTTGGCCTTGCGCCTCACCGAGCCACTTGGTAAAAAGCCCGCACTGTCACTGGGGAGTAGCAACCCGCCCGAAATCCGGGCAGGGCCCATGTCAACACTCTTGGATCCACAGGTCCATGGCATGGGCGGCGATAGCACCTGTCGTCCTGCAAGACCTTTGGCCTCGATATGCACGCCAGCCGGGCGAGCCGTATCGGGTCCATCGGTTGTTCTGCTCGCCTGGCGGTTACTCATCATGCTGATCACCCTGCTGTTATTTCTGATCTCTGCCGTCACCATCTATCTGGCCTGCGGATACTTCGTCAACGGCATCGAATGGACCGGCCATCATTTCAAACTGTCCCGAAGCGCCACCGGTTCTCTGCTGGCCGCCCTCGGCACGGCCCTGCCCGAATGCATCGTCACCCTGACCGCCCTGCTGATGGGGGATGCCCCCGCCCAGCAGCAGATAGGCATAGGTGCGGCCCTCGGCGGCCCGCTGGTGCTGGCTACCATAGGCTATGCTGCCGTCGGCGTGACCCTGCTGCTGTACATGAGCCGGGAGCACAGAGCCATCAATGGCGAGGTGCAGCGCGAAATAGGCCGCGATCAGGCCTGGTTTGCCGGCATCTTCCTGCTGGCGATGCTGCTCGGCACCCTGGCCTTCACCGGCAAAGCCTGGCTGGCCTCCCTGTTCGTGCTGGTGTACCTCGCCTACGTGAGGCGCGAGCTGAGGCAGACCGACCGCCACGAGGTCGAGCCGCCCGAACCGCTCAAGCTGGATCCGCACGCCAGGATCCCGACGCTCGGCAAGGTACTGCTGCAGACCCTGACAGCCCTGATGGCGATGGCGCTGGCGGCCCAGCTGTTCGTCCACCAGCTGGAGAGTCTGGGGGAGCTGGCCGGCCTCTCTCCCGTGCTGGCAGCCCTGCTGCTGAGCCCGGTCGCCACCGAGATGCCGGAGCTGATGAACGTGTTGCTCTGGGTACGGCAGGGCAAGTACCGGCTGGCGCTGGCCAATGTCTCCGGCGCCATGATGATCCAGGGCACCATCCCCAAGGCATTCTGCCTGTTGTTCACCCCCTGGCTGCTGGACGACGTCATGATGGCCTCGTCCCTGGTGACGCTGCTGGCGGTGGTGCTCCTGTGGTGGGGCTTTCGGCGGGAATGGATGACGGCGGGCAGGCTCGCCCTGGCGGGACTCTTCTATCTGGGCTACTGCGGCTGGCTGATCGCAAGCTGACGAGCGCCATGAACAAGGGCGGGTATCCCCGCCCCCTTCATGGCCGGCACCCCGCGTCAGCCAACGCGGGGCGGGCTGCTTAGAACTGCTGGAACCAGCGCTGGATCTGGGCCGGATCCTTGCTCTGGGTCAGAGCGAGCATCAGCAGGATACGCGCCTTCTGCGGGTTCAGGGTCTCGGCCGCCACGAAGCCGTACTTGGCGTCGTCGATCTCCGCATCCAGGGTGGTGGAGCCAGTCGGCACGCGGGCGGAGCGCACCACGCGAATGCCGTCCTTACTCGCCTGGGCCAGGGTGTCGAACAGGGTGTGGTAGAGGTTGCCGTTACCCACCCCGGCGCTGACGATGCCGTCAAACTTGGCATCCACCAGGGCCTTGGCCGGCAGATCCGAGGCGTTGGCATAGCTGTAGACGATGCCGACCTGGGGCAGCTTGTCGAGCTTGCTCACGTCGAACGGCGTCTGACTGGTGTGCTGCCGGGCCGGGCTGCGCTGGTAGTCGATCTTGCCGTTGTGGATGTAGCCGAGCGGGCCGAAGTCGGGGGCCGCAAAGGTCTGCACGCCGGTGGTGTTGGTCTTGGTAACGTCGCGGGCATCCAGCACGGTGTCGTTCATGGCGACCATGACGCCACGTCCCTTGGAGGCGGGATCGGAAGCCGTGACCACGGCGTTGTAGAGGTTCATGGGGCCGTCGGCGCTCATGGCGGTAGAGGGGCGCATGGCGCCGACCAGCACCACCGGCTTGTCACTCTTGACGGTGAGGTTCAGGAAGTAGGCGGTCTCTTCCATGGTGTCGGTGCCGTGGGTAATGACGATGCCGTCCACGTCGTCCTTGGCCAGCAACTCGTTGACCCGCTTGGCGAGCTTGAGCCACACCTCGTCGTTCATGTCCTGAGAACCGATCTTGACGACCTGCTCACCCTGCACGTCCGCCACGTTCTTCATCTCGGGCACGGCGGCGATCAGGGTCTCGATGGCAACCTTGCCCGCCTCGTAGTTGGACTGGGTGGCGGACTGGCCAGCACCGGCGATGGTGCCACCGGTGGCCAGTATGTGCACGTTCGGCAGCGCCATGGCCATGGGGGAGAGGGTCAGGCCGAGCACGGCGGCGAGCAGGGTCTTGCGGATAGGGAGGGTCATGCTGCAATCCTTCTTATGGGTTGATTGCAGCATTTTTATTTTTTTTAAACGGAATTTAAGTGATCGTTCTCACCAATAAAAAGAAGTAAACAGAATATTGGTCTGTTTTTTACCACTTAGGTGATAAGTCATTCCGCAGTGAAGCCACTGGCCTCGATCAGGGCGATCAGCTCCGCCTTGCCCAGCTCGCTCTCGATGACGGCCTTGCGGCTGGTGAAATCGACGCTGGCGGTGCTGACGGCAGGCTGGGCCAGCAACGCTTTTTGCAGGCTGGCGGCGCAGCCACCACAGGACATGCCGGAAACGGTGAGTTCGATGGTCATGGGGTATCTCCTCTCTGAATGTCCCCCCAGCCTAAAGCTGACGGTCACAGCAAGGTCAAGCCCTAGCGGGCCAGTACCGACTCACGCACCACCAGACGCCCCTGGAACTTCTGCGGTTCGTCGGCCGGACGCAGGCCTTGTGCCAGCTGTGCCAGCAGCACGCGCACGCTCTCCTGGGCCAGCCGTTCACTCGGGTATTCGATGCAGGTCAATGGCGGAGTCAGCTGGCTTGCCAGGGTGGCCCCCTCCAGGCTGATGACGGACACATCCTGGGGAACGTGGAGGTTGAACTCACGCAGCAGTCGCATGGCATCGGCCGCCTGGGCATCCTGCTGCACCACCAGGGCGGTGAAGGGCAGATAGCGGTTGAGCAGGCCGAGCAGCGCCTGCTGGTTGTCGGCACCGTCGATCACCAATTGGCCGTTGTAGGGCAGGGATTGCTGCTGCAGTGCCTGCTGATAGCCCGTGATGGCACTCTTGCCCGCCGGCGACAGCTTGTCGTCCAGCATCAGCACCAACTGGCGATGCCCCTTGCCAAGCAGGAAGCGGCAGGCGCTCTCGGTGGCAAACGTCAGGTCGTAGCAGAGATTGAGGTTGTCCGAATCGCTCACCCCATCGAGCTGGATGAGGCGCTCGTCCGGCGCCAGGGATTGCTTGGCTCCCAGCACCAGCACGCCGTCACAACGCCCCCCCAACAGCTCATCGACCGCCCGCTGCTGTTGCTCCGCCTCGTCGGCGAAGCGCACCAGCATGCTCTTGCCCGCCTTGGTCAGCGCCCCTTCCAGCAGTGGCAGCATGCTGGCCAGCCGGTTGCCAAGCTGGGAAGAGAGGATGATCCCCACGCAATCCGTCGCCTGGGTCGCCAGAGAGCGGGCCGTGGCATTGGGTCGAAAATTCAGCTGCTCGGCAGCCTGCAGCACGGCCAGGCGACTCTCTTCCCGCACGCCGCGCGAGCCGCTCAGAACACGGGAAACGGTGGCTTTGGACACATTCGCAAGACGCGACACATCGGTAATATTGGCCATGGGTTCAATTCCGGTAACCGGTTTACAACTGGTTTCATCCTACCATGCCCCCAACGGGGCGGGAACCTCCAGACTCCCGCCCTGTGAGCCAGATGCTATTGCAGTGCGGACGCCGTCTGGCGAATGCCGGCCTCACCGAACACGATGTCATTTCCCCTTGGGGAGAGATCCATGCTGCCGTAGTCGTAGGACATGTCTAGCACCTCCTCTTCCCCGGCACCATTCCCCTTCCAGGACCAGGCGATCCACCCTACCGACTCGCTCTGCGCCTTGCCAAGCAGATGATAGTGATCGACGTTGTTGGGGGCCTGGAAGCGCTTGTCTCCGAACTCGCCAAACAGGAATGCCAGGTTCTGCGCCTTCATCTGGGCAATGGCGGCATCGATCTCGGCAGGCGTGTCCCAGAGCCAGTGGTAGGCGTGCAGGGAGAACAGCAGGTTCTTGCTGGCATCGGCATTGAGCAACTCGCTGCCACGACCCGAGAGGAAGCTCTGCACGTACTGGCCGCAGTGGGCCGCATCGATCACCAGCGGCATGGTATAGCCGCCATCGCGCAGTCCCTTGATGAGCCCCTTGTAGGTGGTGATAAAGTCGGCGTAATTGTTGGTATCCTCACCCCATTCATTGGCGATGTTAAGCAGGATCTTGCCCTTGTACTTGGGATCCTGCATCACGGCCTTCCAGCTGCCGAGCCAGAGCGAGTCGACGGCGGTCTGCAGCGGCTGCGGGTTGCTCTGGCAGGTCACGTCGCTCTCCCAGTACATGGGCATGGCGACCATGTTGCGGGCGACGATGGCATCGAGGACACCGCGCAGCTCCTGGGCCGTGGTGTGCTTGCGCAGTTGCAGTCGCACTATGTTGGCGCCGGTATTGGCGATCGGCGTGATGGCCGCGAAGGCCGCCCCCGGGTTGTCGCCATACTGCAGGTTGATGCCGCGGGCGATGAAGCGCTGACCACTGGCGGAGTAAAGCTGGCCATCCTTCACATACATGTCCCCCGAGCCCGGTGTCGGTGTGGAGCTGGCCACCTGGCAGCTCTGGCCATTCTCCCAGCCCCAGCCGTCACCGTCCGGATCGCTGGCCGCCGAGGCACAGGTCGGGTAAGTGGTCGCGCCGCCCGACCCTGCCACCACCTGGCAGCTCTGGCCATTCTCCCAGCCCCAACCGTCACCGTCCGGATCGCTGGTCGCCGAGGCACAGGTCGGGTAAGTGGTCGCGCCGCCGCCCGACCCTGCCACCACCTGGCAGCTCTGGCCATTCTCCCAGCCCCAACCGTCACCGTCCGGGTCGCTGGCCGCCGAGGCACAGGCCGGGTAGGTGGTCGCGGCCAGGGCCGAAGGGCTCAGCAGCAGAGCGGGCACGGTGCTGCAGCCGAGCAGCAGGGTAGCGATGATCGTCTTTCTCTTCACTTTTCTATCCTTTTATTTATCCAGGGGATAAGCGGTTATTCCATAATCAGGACAGCGATACCGCATCATTCATTGTCACGTCGTGATGGAAATACACCACCGAGGCATTCTCTGTGGCGGACAATAAAATCAGCCACAGAGCATCAGGACCCTTCTTGTTATTTATTTCTGATGGGCGAATAAGGTGGCTGCCGGCTCGCACAGGCAGCCAGGTGTTCGATTATTTGGCCGCGATCTTGATCCATTTCACGAACATATAACCCCAGTCATTGGGCGCCTTGCCGAAGCTGATGCTGTTGCTGCCCTCCTGCAGGGTCACCGGGAGCACCTTCTCTTCACCGGCCTCACCGGTCTGGGGGAAGTCGATCTGCACCGGCTCGCCGCCGTTGACCACCAGGGTGTTCTTCTTGCCGCCCCACTTGGCATTGAAGAAGAGGCGAAGCTGGTACTCACCGGCACTGGGCACCGCAACCGTCCAGGTCACCTTGTCCCCCTCGCTGGCAAAGGGACCGAGAAAACCGTCATCGCCCAGGGTCAGCTGGTCCTTGGCGCTGGTGACCGCATTCAGTTGACCATCTCCGGCCGACTGCTCGACCAGATAGTCGGCCGCCATCGCAGACAGGGACAACGCGGGTAGAACCAGCCAGAGAGCACCGAGAAAAATATGTTTCTTCATCTTTATCTCCTTCATGGAGACGGTCGTGCCGCTTTATTTTTGAATATGTGAAAGAGACACCCTGTATCGGGATAAACCGCACAAGGCTATATTTCACACTCGCCAAAAAAGGCCTCCGACGACTCGCTCTCCGATGTGAATGAAACACGAGTGAATACGGGCCGCACCATTAGATGCGGCCCGTACTGTTATTCCGCCACGACCTTGACGGACTTCACGAACATATACCCCCAGTCACCGGCGAATTTACCGAAGCTCACCAGGTTCTTGCCCTGCTTGAGCTGCACCGGGACGACTTGCACCTGACCGGCCTCGTCGGTCTGCGGGAATTCGATCGGGTGAATATCGGTGCCATTGATGACGACGCTGTTCTTCTTGCCGCCCCACTTGCCGTTGAAGTGCAGGTGCAGGTTGAAGGCGCCGGACCAGGGGGCCTCGACGTGCCAGGTGATCTTGTCACCCTCGCTGGCAAACGGACCGGCGAAACCGTCGGCCGCCACCTCCAGCTGGTTCTCGGCACTCTTGACCACGTTCAGCTCACCCTCTTTGGCCACCAGCTCGGCAGAGCTGAACTCGCAGTAGCTGACCGGCAGCTCGCCCCTGGCCCGATCCACCTTCACCTTGATGGATCTCGCACTCCGGGCGAGGCCGTCATCGGCACTGAAGGTCAGCTCATACTCGCCCGCCTGAGGGAACCAGGCACGGGTCGAAGCCTTATCGCCGTGGCAGAACCTGGCCTCGAGGGGCCCGGTGCTGCGCCACCCCACCTTGACCTGCGGGGTCGGCAGCTGGTCGTCGCGCCAGACGGCGCTGAGCAGGACACCCTGATCCACCGAGGTGGTCAGATCGCCACCCACTTCGACCACAGGCGGTAGATTCTGCTGGGTGTGTTTGACCGAGATGACGTTGGAGGGTTGGGAGGCACCCGACTCATTCTTGGCGATGACCCTGTAGTAGTAGGTCTGACCCAGCTTGAGCGAGCCGTAGTCGTCGCTGAACAGGCTCATCCTGCTCGGGTCCCACTCGTTGACGCCATCCGAGACATCCTTGCCGACACGGGTCCAGGGACCCTTGGCGGAAGTGGCTCGCTCGATGTCATAGGCACGTCCCACCGGCGCCCCCATCCAGTTGATGGCAAACGGCGAATCGGTCTGGCGCAGCAACGGAGCGTCCGGTGCCGGCAGGGCAGGCGCCTGCGCCAGACCCGCCATCTGGGCCGACGCCTTGCGCACCAGGTCGACGACGTCCATCTCCTGGTTGGCCTTGCCCTCTATCGGGAATCCGGGCAGGTGATAGCTGTAGTGCCCCGTGTACTCCTTGTGCCAGTAGAAGCCCCCGTCGTGACGGTGGCCACGGAAACCCCAGATGAAGCCCCCCACCGCCTTGGCGCCATCCACCTCGGTATGGACGATGGACTGCATGATGTTGTCCAGATCCCGGTGATCGAGCAGGCCGAACTCGCCCACCAGATAGACCTTCTTGCCGGCGATAGCGGTCAGATCCTTCTTCACCTGATCCGGGTGGTTGTTGCCGGCGTTGGTGTAGTAGTGGTTGCTGATGATGTCGACGTTCGGATCCTTGAGAGAGAAGTCGTTGATCTTCTTGTAGGTGCCGTCGATGACCAGCTGGTGCGGAGCGAACTGCTTGATCCAGGCCGCGGTCTGGGTCAGGAATGCCTCATTGGTGTTCTCCAGCTCGTTGCCGGTCTCCCAGGCCATGATCGCCTTCTCGTCATAGTAGTGACGGCCGGTGATCGTGTTCTTGCGGGTGATCACCTGACGGATGATGTCCTGATAGGCCTTGTAGGTCTTGCTCGAGGTGTCGTAGAAGTCGTCTGCCGTCTCCTTGTAGAAGGCTGCCAGCTGCTCGCGCCCGCCCCACCACCACCAGTGATCGATGAAGGGCAGGATGAGCCGCAGCCCCTGCTTGTCGGCCTCGGCAATCATGTTGTCATAGACCACCATGGCCTTTTCATTGAGCACGGGCATGCCGTCTGCCGTGGCAGGGGCCAGAATGTGGGTCTCGCGCTCACAAGCCTGGTCGCTCTCCTGCTGCACCGAGAGGACATAGACCCGCTGGGCCTTGGCGCCAGTCTGCACCATGGCGCGGATCCAGTTGGCCTGCTCCTCGGCGGTCGGCCACTTGAAGTACTGGCCCCAGCCCCGCGGGTCGGCCTTGCACGCACCGCGCGCATCGTCTTCGATGCGGTGCAGCTCGGGGGCGTGGATGCCGGCAAAACGGAACCCCTGCTTGCCATCCATCAGGGCCGCCCCCTGGCGGGTGATAAAGTGCTCAAAGTGGGAAGGCGCCGCCAGTGTGCTGCCGGCCAGGACCGACAGCACACAGAAACTCAGGGTATTGCGTAAGAGAGATCTCATGCTCGTGCTCCTTAGAACCACACTTCGCCCTGGACACCGAAGTTCCAGGTATCCGTCTTGCCACTGCGGGAGTAAGCCCCGGCTGAGAGGGTGCCGCTCCCCCAGTCGTAGTTGCCGTCGATGGCATCGGAGACGCCCTCATCCCACTTGGCGTAGGTGGCGAACAGGCGCAGCTGCGGACGGCTCCAGAAGCCGGAGTCGAAGGTCAGGGTCGGCGCTATGGTCGCCTTGGTCATGCCCCCCTTGCCCTTGCTGCCCGCCACGCCCTTGTAGTTGTCATCGTCGAGGTACTCGTAGCCGACCTCATACTGCATGGCGAAGTTCCGGGTGATCTGCTGCATGGGACGCACCCCGGCAACCCACATGGAACGGCCCCAGCCATCCTGATCCCCGGTCCACCAGCGGTAGCTCTTGTCCTTCTGGTAGAAGGCGAAGGTGGAGACATCCCAACCGTTGCCGAGAGAAGCCAGGCCGTCGAGCACCAGGCGCCAGGACTGGGTGTCATCCAGGTTGGACCAGCCCCAGCCGTTCTTGCCGAGGGAGTCGCCCGCCGCCAAGCCCTTGCCGAGCTGGGCCACGAAGCGGGAGTAACCGCCGGTCAGACCGTAGAAGCCGTCAAAGTTGTAGATGCCGGTGACGCCATAGCCCTTCTCGGCACTCTCCTTCCAGGCGTTGTTCTCGTTCTGGTTCATGTGGTGGGCGACCAGTTGCAGATCGATGGGGCCGCCCCCAATCTTCTTGAACCAGAGGTTGAGGGAGTAGTCGTCCGGATAACCCTGCTCGTTCGCGTCGTGGGGATAGGCCTTGGCCTCGTCGCTCGGGGTGAAGGCGTAGACGCCGACGTCAAACTTGGCGAAACCGATGTCGATGTTGTCCGCCCCGCCCCCGGTGCCGTTGTACTGGATGTACTCCCAGTCGTACTGGTGGCTGGAGGTGTTCGAGCTGCTGTAACGCTTGCCGGCCCAGAACACCACATCCGGTGCGAAGTCGAGCCTGGTCAGCTGGGCAAAGGCCTCGCGTACCTGAATGTCGTGGCCGTCGTCATCCACACAGTTCCAGTCGGACGTGCAGTCGGTCTCATGGGTCAGGTTGGCCTGGATCTTGGCGACCGGGCCGGCATCTGAGGTCAGGGTCACCTGGGGGATCAGCTCGAGCTTGGTGTTGTCCTCGTTGCCCAGGCGCCATTTGCCATCCGGCATCAGGCCGACGGAGTCCACCCGGTTGCCATCCTGATTGGCCAGGATGCCTGAGCGGACATAGCCGTGCATGGCGAAGTCATACTTGTCGGCCAACACGGGGCCGCTGAACATGGCCAGGGTCAGCAGGGAAAGGGGCATGACCTTATGCATTTTTTCCATCTTTGCTCTTCCTTTTTGTAACGTCCTATCGTGGTAAAAAAGGCCCCGGCCACGACATTGAGGGGCGCCGCAGGCAAGGGGCGGCCCCACGGTGCAGCCGGCACCGTGTATGGGTACTGTGGTGAGAGAGTCAGATCAGGGGGTGGGCAGCCAGGCCGCGCCGCGTACGCCGCTGCTGTCCCCGTGCCGCGCTGGCAGCAGCCGGGTCAGACAACGGTCGGTGAACAGCCAGGGGGTA
Source organism: Aeromonas sp. QDB25 (assembly GCF_027707725.1). Lineage (NCBI taxonomy): Bacteria > Pseudomonadati > Pseudomonadota > Gammaproteobacteria > Aeromonadales > Aeromonadaceae > Aeromonas > Aeromonas sp. QDB25. The sequence continues at coordinate 117,709 of NZ_JAPCIZ010000005.1, forward strand.
ATGGCCGCCGGCAAGTCCTCATAGAGGCGCGCTATGTTGGAGAGGCCACCACCGAAGACGATGACATCCGGGTCCAGCAGGTTGATGACGCTCGCCAGACTGCGCCCCAGGGCATGGAGGAAGTGCTCGTAGTGAGCCAGGGCCTCCTCGTCCCCCTCGGCCGCCGCCGTCAGGATCCCTTTCGGCGACAGACTGCGGCCATGGCGCTCGACGAAGCGCCCCGCGAACCCCGTCCCCGACACGAAGCGCTCGATGCAGTTGCGACGACCGCAGTAGCAGGGCTGGGCCGGGCCATCGCGCACCGGGTCATAGCCGGGCAACGGATTGTGTCCCCACTCGCCAGTGATGGCGTTGGGACCGACCAGCAGGCGCTGATGCGCCACTATGCCCCCGCCGCAGCCGGTGCCCAGGATGACCCCGAACACCAGGTTGGCACCGCTGCCCGCCCCGTCAACGGCCTCGGACAGGGTGAAGCAGTCCGCATCGTTGGCCAGCCAGACCGGCTGGCCGAGGGCGGCCTCCAGATCCGCCTTGAGCGGATGGCCGTTGAGGAACAGGCAGTTGGCGTTCTTGATGCAGCCGTTGTCGGCACGCACCGCCCCCGGCAAGCCGATGCCGATGCTGACCGGCGCACCGGCCTCTTCGGCGAAGCCGCGGATAAAACCGGTCACCACCTCGATGAAGGTCTGGTAACCCTGCTGCGGCGTCGCGATGCGGCGCTGGCACAGCTCGTTGCCCTCGCCGTCGAGCAGCAGCCCCTCCATCTTGGTGCCGCCGATATCCAGTCCCAGTCGCAACATCTCGCGCTCCTCTCTCAGGCGGCCTGACGGCGGTAGAGTTCGATGAGCTCGCACACCAGCTCCTTGGCCAGCATGGAGGTCATCAGGTGATCCTGGGCGTGCACCAATACCAGGGTGACCGGGATCTTGCCCTCCCCCTGATCCGCCTCGATCAGCCTGGTCTGCACCGCGTGGGCGGCGTTGGCCGCCTCGGTGGCCTGCCGCAGCAGGTCGTCCGCCTCGGCAAACTGCCCCAGCTTGGCGCTGCGCAGCGCCTCGTAGCACAGGCTGCGTGACTGGCCGGCGTTAATGATGATGCCCATGACGGTTTCTTCGAGATCAAACATCTTGTACTCCTTGGTGTTGCTGTGATGCCGGCTCAGAAGCCGCCGTTGCGGGATACGTCGGCGAACCACTCGCCACTCTTCTTGATGCGGCGCTCGCCGGTCGCCAGATCGAGGCGGACGAAGCCGTAACGGTTCTTGTAGGCGTTGCTCCACGACCAGTTGTCGACAAAGGTCCAGAGGTGATAGCCAAGGCACTGGCACCCCTCACCTATTCCCTTGTGCACCCAGCTCAGGTGATCGCGGATGAAGGCGATGCGGTAGTCGTCCTGGATCTGGCCCTGCTCGCCGAGGAACTTCTCCTCCCCCTCGACCCCCATGCCGTTTTCAGAGATGAAGCAGGGGATGTTGCCGTAGTGGTCCCGCAGGTTGACCAGGATGTCGTAGATGCCTTTCTCGTAGATCTCCCAGCCCCGGTGCGGGTTCATCTTGCGACCCGGCATCTCGTAGTAGTCGAAGAACCACTCCGGCATGAAGGGGCTGGCAGGATTGACCGCGTTGCTGCGGGCCTTGACCCGGCGCGGCTGGTAGTAGTTGACACCGAGCAGGTCCACCTTGCCGGCGGCCAGCAGCGCGCGATCTTCCGGCTCGCTGGCCGGCAACTGGTCATATTCCCGCAGCAGCGCCACCAGCTCGGTCGGGTATTCACCCTTGACCGCCGGGTCGAGGAAGCTGCGGTTGAAGAAGAGGTCGGCAATGTTGGCCGCCTTCAGATCCGCCGGATGCTGGGAACGCGGATAGGAAGGGGTCAGGTTCAGGATGATGCCGATCTGGCCGTCCTGGCCCTGGGCGCGATAGGCCTGCACCGCCTTGGCGTGGGCCAGCATGGTGTGGTAGGCCACGGTCGCGGCACGGCGGAAGTCCACCACGTTCGGGTAGTGGAAGTCATAGAGATAGCCCCCCTCGACCGGCACGATCGGCTCGTTGAAGGTGAACCAGTGTTTGACCTTGCCCCCGAACAGCCGGAAGCAGGTGGCGGCAAACTCGGCGAAGGCGTCGACCACCTTGCGACTCTCCCAGCCCCCTTGCTCCTGCATGGACATCGGCATGTCGAAGTGGAACAGGTTGATGAAGGGGGTGATGCCACGGGCCAGCAGCTCGTCGAGCATGGCGTGGTAGAAGCGCACCGCCTCCGGGTTGGGTTCGCCACGCCCCTGGGGCAGGAGGCGCGCCCAGGAGATGGAGGTGCGGAAACTGTTGTGACCTATCTCCTGCATCAGGGCGATGTCATCCCGAAAATGCTGGTAGAAGGTGGAGGTATCGGCCGGTCCCACCTGCTGGTGGAAGCGGTTCGGCTCGATGGCAAACCAGTGATCCCAGATGGTCGGGGCCTTGCCGCCCTGGAGGCTGGCGCCCTCGGCCTGAGGGGCGGATGAGGCACTGCCCCACCAGAAGGTGTCGGGGAAACGGAACTGCATGGTGTGTCTCCTGTCAGGCCGCCATGGAATGGCGGCCGATGGTTCGATTAGCGGATGTTCTGACGGGTCGCCATGGCGACGTCGCCGGTGAAGGCTTTTTCAGCTTCTTCTCTCTCCTCTTCCTGCTTGAGCAGGCTGCGCTCGTAGGCTTTCAGGAAGGGGTAATACATGACGGCGGCCGAGCACATGCACAGGATGCACATCAGCGCCGGGCTGATGGCCCAGTTCGCGGCCCAGGAGGCACCGATGGGGGCTGGTGTGGTCCAGGGGGTCAGGGACGCCACCCGTGCCACCAGCCCCAGATCCAGCGCGAACCAGGCCAGGGTGGCGTTGATCATGGGCACCAGGATGAAGGGCAGGAAGAACACCGGGTTCATCACGATAGGGGCGCCAAACAGGATGGGTTCATTGATGTTGAACAGACCCGGCACCACGCCCATCTTGCCGATGGATCTCAGGTGGGCCGCCTTGCTGCGCAACAGCAGGAAGGCCAGCGGCAGGGTGGAGCCAACACCGCCGATGAGCAGGTAGTGATCCCAGAAGCCCTGCAGGAAGATGTGGGGCAGTACCTCGCCCGCCGCCATGGCCGCCTGGTTGTTGGCCAGATTGGCCATCCAGAAGGGGTTCATGATGCCGGTAACGATCAGGGCACCGTGGATCCCGGCAAACCAAAGGATCTGGCACAGCAGCACGGCCAGCAGCATGGCGGGCAGGGTGTCGGAGGCGGCGACCAGGGGCTTGATCAGGGCCATGATGGCCTCGGGCAGGATCATCCCCGTGCTGCTCTCAAGGATCAGATTGAGCGGATGCAGGGTCAGGATGATGAGCAACACCGGGATCAGCACCTCGAACGAGCGCGCCACCCCGGTCGGCACCTGAGGAGGCAGCTTGATGGTGATGTTGTGCTTCTTGAGGAAGGCATAGACTTCGGCGGCATAGATGGCGGTGATCAGGGCCGTGAAGATCCCCTGGCCCGAGAAGTACTGCATCGAGATCTGGCCATCCTTGACGGGCGCGGCCACCAGCATGAAGGCCATCAGGCAGAGCAGGCCCGTGGTGACCGGATCCAGCCCGTTTTGCCTGGCCAGGCTGGCACCGATGCCCACCGAGATGAACAGGGTCATCAGCCCCATGCTGAGCTGGAACGGCAGCAGCAGCTGGGCCTGATAGGTGCCGGCGAAGTCAAGCCAGGCCCGGGCAAAGCCCCACTGGGTCTCTTGCGAGAAGGGGGGGAAGATGAACACCAGCATGAAGCTGCCGACGATCATGAAAGGCAGCGCGGCGATGAAACCATCGCGGATGGCCTGGATGTACTTCTGCTGACCGAGACGGCCGGCCAGTGGGCTTATCTTCTGCTCGATCACCGAGACGAAGCGGTCGTAAAGCGTGTTCATGGACTGCGCGAATTCAACTCCGAAGTGCAACACCCGCCAAATCAAGCAACCTGTCGTAGTTCATCAAACACGATCTGCGGTTGCCTGAAATCCAAACATTTGCGCGGTCTAAGGTTGAGTCGCCGCTCGAAGGCCGACAACTCATCCGGGCTGAGCTGGCTCAGGTCGCTGCCCTTGGGCACATACTGCCGCAACAAGCCATTGCTGTTCTCGTT
>NZ_JAPCIZ010000006.1:0-27465 GCF_027707725.1 Aeromonas sp. QDB25
CAACCTTAGACCGCGCAAATGTTTGGATTTCAGGCAACCGCAGATCGTGTTTGATGAACTACGACAGGTTGCTTGATTTGGCGGGTGTTGCACTTCGGAGTTGAATTCGCGGTGCCTTTATGCTCCCCTCGGCTGGCGGTACGCAATACCATAAGGTTGCCACATCGGGGGCATGCAGGACTCTGCTCCGTGGGAGCAGGCAGGATGCGAGAGGAGGCAGTCGTGTTGTCAGCCAGAAGGGTAGCAGAGGGTGATTTTCGTGAGGGCGCCAGGTGGCGCGCCTTTAGTTGTGCAACATGTTGTCTATGGGTCTGCCAGTTGGGAGTCAATCGTGTTTGCTGGATGGTCTTGACCACCTGGATGATGTCGGCAGGGGTCAATACCTGTGTGGTCTTCTCCTTGATATATCGGATCAATCCACGGTTCATGACGTTGTCCGGCATTGGCGTCTTGAAAGTACAGTCGCCAATAAAGTAAATCACTGAGTGCAGTTGCTGATCCGCTAGGCCCAACAGGGCCTTCAGGGTCATGACGTGCAGATGATTTTGATGCAGCGGGTTTTGAAAACGATGCTTGCGGCGATATATCTGCTGAGTCCAGCTTTTATGGGCCGGATTGCCGAATATCCATCCTTTCATGTTTTTTGTTTCGATCACGAACAGGCCAAACCGCGAAACAATCACATGATCTATCTGGGTAGTGCCCTGAGAAATCGGCAGGGTCACATCCTTGAGCAGGTGATATTCCCGTTTGTCGAGAAAGAGCCCGAGGCAGAGATTCAGAAACCACTCCCCGACCATCCCTTTGAACCAGGGGCTTTTGACTATCGCGGCCAGCAACAGCAAGGGGAACACAAACCAGAGTTTGGTCAGCAACGGTGCCAGCAGACTGGTCACATCCATCTCATTCCTCCTCGGCTGTCGAAGCCATATCCGGCGCTACTAGCCAGTCCTGTTGGCTGGCAATGAACATGGGGCCCACTGGTGCCAGATGGAGTTGAGTGGGCGACAAAGCATGACTGTAGTGAGTGGTGTGCAGGAACGAAGAACAATCTTTATCAACTGGGCGGTACATCACGCAATTTTGGCTCCAGAGGGGCATCCACCATGGCGTACAGGCAGAGAAGGCCAATGGCGTGAGAGGGCTAAAAACTCATCGCCAGTCCGATGGAGTAGCCGCTGGTACTGTTGCTGAACATATAGCGGGCCACCAGCCGGGTGCGGGTGATGAAGATGTCGTACTTGCTGCTGTCGAGTTCGAGACCAAGTCCCAGGGAGTTGAGGCTGTTGAAACCGAGCAGCCCCCGTTGCTGCCCCAGGTATTCGGTTCTGGCTCCTTCCAGCACGTAGCGAAGAGGCCTGTCCAGCAGGGTCCAGTCCCAGAGGGGAGCGCGGCGGCGCAGGTAAAGCCCGAGGTTTTCCGCATCGGCCTGACCGCTGACGCTCTCGGCGGTGCCGGTGAAGCTTTGCAGATGCTGGTAGGAGTAGCGCAGCTCGGCATCGATGTCCTGGGCGGCGGAGAAGAGCTCATAGTCCAGCATCAATGAGCCGCCGAGGCCGTAGACATTGAGGGTGCCGCCGTCGAGGAAGTCCAGATTCTGGCCGCTCCTGTGCTCGAGCAGGGCGGCCCCGATGCGAAGGTCGCTGGCCACCGTGCCCAGGGTGACATTGGCGATGGGCCGCAGCACCAGATTGCCACCAAAGCGATCCCGGTGGACGCCGACATCCCAGCCGATGCCGCCGGTGGCGCTCAGGCTGTTCCATTTGGTGGGAATGGTGCGGGTCTCGTTGCCATCGGTGAACACGAACTGGGGATCGTAGCGGCTGTAGCCCAGGGTGCCCTCCAGATAGAGGGGAACATCCTCGCTCAGGGTGGCGCCACCCCCGAGCTGGGTGATGGTGAGGGCAGAGGTGTCGTTGGTGCCGCTGCCGATATTCAGGTTGCTGGCGGTGATATCCGGCACCACGGCGTAGCTCATCAGGGAGACGACGGCGTTGGCGCGCTGTTGAACCAGGCTCTCGTCGCTGGCACGGGCCTTTGTCACAAGACCGGCAGAGACGCCGGCAATAACCGCCAGCAAGGAAAGTGTGTGAGAAGAGAGCTGTCTTGCCATACCTGGCTCCATGAGTACCCCGTCCATTGGGGCATGTTCACACTGTAACGGGTTTCATCTGGCTTGGCAGCCTGGCAAGGGCTGGCCCGTCCTGTTTTGGGCGTGCGCATTGGCCTGATGGGCCAGGTTGCCCTCGCTTTGGCGGGGGGCTGGGGCGCCGCGAGAAGGGTGAACCGCTGGGCAGAAATCACAGACATTAATTTATTGTTCAGTTCCCCGGGTGTATAAGAGGCCTCCCATACGAACATTGGGGTGGTAGCAGGGATGGATTACCAGACGGGGCCTTCGGGTCATCATGACGAATGCGCATTACGTTGATGGGAGTCACACCAGATGCAGGACATGCTGCTTGCCATATGGCATCAGGATTTTGATCAGCTTATACAAATGCAGGCAATCGGTCTGCTCGTCACCTGTCTGGTGGTGATCCTCTTCCTTGAATCGAGCTTCGTCTTTCTGCCCCTGCCCGGTGACAGCCTGGTGCTGCTGGCGGGCGGTCTGGTGGGCATGGGGGTGCTGGGGCCCGAGGTGACCTTGCTCTATCTGCCGCTCGCGGCCGGGATAGGGAGCGTGCTCGCCTACTGGCAGGGGCAGGCACTGCATGGCACCCGTTTCATGGGCCATGTGGAGCGGATGATCCCGGAAGGGAGCCTGCCCAGGGCCTCCCGACTGCTGGATCGTTACGGCTTCTGGGCCATGTTCGTGTCCCGTTTCATCCCCTTCGTGAGAGTGTTGACCCCCATGTTGATGGGAGTCTCCCGCCTGCACCTGCTGCGGGTGGCCGTGGCGAGTTTTGCCAGCGCCTTCCTCTGGTCCCTGGTACTGAGCATGGTGGGCAAGATGGTGATGGCGACCCCGGTCTTTGCCCATCATCAGGAGCTGCTGACCAAGTGCCTGCTTGTCACCTCTTTCGGGTTGTTCGTCATCGCGGTGGCGGCCATCGGCATGCGGCTGCTCAAGCGTCCGAGCAAGCGGGTGCGCTGATCTCACTGCCCGGGCTGCGCCTGCTGCCGCGTCTGGAGAGCGCAGCCCCCGGAAAAATACAGGCCATTTGAGGCGGCATTCCTGTCGCCTATCTGTTACACTTCGCGCCCGCCATTTTCCGGCTCATCTTCTGATCTGATGTCAGACCCAGCCGTCCTTGGCTCCACGCCTCGCCGATGCCAGGCCACACGCCGGCCCAGGCCACCCACGCCAACTACAGCTCCGCTGGAACACAGGAACCCAACATGAGATTTGAATCGTTCGATTTTGTCCCCGAGATTTTGCGCGCCATCTCAGATTGCGGTTATCAGGAGATGACCCCTGTGCAGAGCCAGGCCATCCCGGCCATTCGCCGTGGCCGCGATGTGCTGGCCAGTGCCCAGACCGGTACCGGCAAGACAGCCGCCTTTGCGTTGCCCATCCTGCAACGTCTGGTAGACAACCCGGCGCCGGTGCAACCTTCCAATGCCCGCGTGCTGATCCTGACCCCGACCCGCGAGCTGGCAGCCCAGGTGGCGAGCAATATCAACGATTTTGCCAAGTATCTTGATATCACTACCCTCACCATCGTGGGTGGCGGCAAACAGGATGTGCAGGCCAAGAAGCTCAAAGCGGGCGCACACATCATAGTGGCCACCCCTGGCCGTCTGCTCGAGCACCTCACCGCCTGCAACCTGAGCCTCTCCGGGGTCGAGACCCTGGTGCTGGACGAGGCGGATCGCATCCTCGACATGGGCTTTAGCGCCGATGTGCAGCAGATCCTGCAGGCGGTCAACAAGACCCGCCAGAACCTGCTCTTCTCTGCCACCTTCTCCGAGGCGGTAAAAAAGCTGGCCAACCTCATGCTGGACAAACCCCAGGTGGTGGCCGTCGACAAGCAGAACTCCACTGCCGACACCGTGAGCCACACCGTTTATCCAGTGGAACAGAAGCGCAAGCGCGAGCTGCTCTCCGAGCTTATCGGCAAGCAGAACTGGCAGCAGGTGCTGGTGTTTGCCAGCACCCGCGAGAGCTGCGATGAACTGGTGGAGGAGCTCAATCTCGACGGCATCAAGTCTGCCGTGGTGCACGGTGACAAGGCCCAGGGGAGCCGTCGCCGCGCCTTGCGTGAATTCACCGAAGGCAAGCTGCGGGTGCTGGTGGCCACCGAGGTGGCCGCCCGCGGCCTGGACATTCCGAGCCTGGAATACGTGGTCAACTATGATCTGCCGTTCCTCGCGGAAGATTACGTGCACCGTATCGGCCGAACCGGTCGCGCTGGCAAGAGCGGCATGGCCATCTCCTTCGTCAGTCGCGAAGAGGAGCGTACCCTGCTGGAGATCGAGGCCCTCATCGGCCAGAAGATCCGCCGCATCATGGTGCCGGGTTACGAGGTGAGCAGCCGTGACGACCTCATCAAGCAGTTGCAGGAGCGCCGCCGCTTCGGCAAGCGCCCGCAGCGTGAAGACAATGCCGCCGCCCAGGCCATGGCCGAGGCGAAACTGCAATGTCAGCGCCTCAAGCGTCTGGCGGCGGCCAAGAAGCCCCGTCAGCCGAAATAAGGCAACGTCGCACCCTCCCGGTCGGGGAGGGGCGTTTACTCTCCAAAGGCGCCACTGGCGCCTTTGTGTTGTCGATGACGCGGCCCCTGGCCGCCCCGTTTCAGAGGATCCGAGATGACCCTTCCTGCTTACAATCAGGCCCTGCTCGAGATGGCCCGCCAGAGCCTGGCGGAGCTGGAGCGCACCGCCGCCCAGAAAACGAGCAAACGCACCCCCGCCCAGGAGAGCCACTTTCTCTGTACCTGGATGGCGGATTCTCTCAAGGAGAAACGCTTCTCCCGGCTGGTGATGGAGGATCTCAAGACTTGGGTGCAACTGGGGCGGACGCTGGGGGCGGGGGCCGATCTCAAGGGGCTGCTTGAGCGGGTGCAGCGCCAGTATGAGCGTGCCATGCATGAGCCGGTACAGCTGGGGGCGCGCCTGGCCGATCTGCTCTTGGCGCTGGAGGGGGCGGGCTGGCTGGTGTTCACCGACAGCGAGCTGAACACCCGGCAGCGGCTGCTGAGCCAGGGGCAATCCAGCCTGATCATCTCGGCCAGCGAGTATCAGGGCCATATCGAGGGAGGTGAGCTGGTCAAGCCCCTCACCTTCTATGTGCGCGGGGACGAGCAGGTACTGGCCGAGGCGGCATTTGCCCGGGGCCTGCTGCTGAGCCAGGGCAACAAGAAAACCACCCTGGTCAAGCACCACAAGGCCTATCGGCTGATGCCGGGCAACGCGCAGCCGGCCCTGGCGCTGCTGGCCTCCTGATCCCGCCTTCTCATCCCGTCACCCGGCCCTGCGCCGGGTTTTTTTATGGCAAATACGCCCCACGGGGTTGCCTGCACGCCCGGGGCCGGGCGGGCAATCTTTGTCGCAGCCAAGGGGCTCCCCCTCTGATGGGGGGCGTCCCCCATATGGAGGGATGGTGGGGTGGTGCTTCTGCTCTAGGGTGGGTGGGCCCCAAAGAGGGCCTTAAAGGAAGCAGACCGCCTGACAAGGCGACACTCAATGAATGAGGAAACATGATGAAAGCGACTCCAATTGCCCTGTTGCTGGCCAGCGTGCTGGCGTCCCCGCTCTGCGCCGCCGGACTCGATGCCCGGCTCACCCTGGTGGAGGGCAGCACAGACGATGTGCGCGTCAACCTGACCCTGACCAACACCGGGGAGAAGCCGGTTCGTCTGCTCAAATGGCAGTTGCCAGGCAGCGAGGATGCCCCCCTGTTCCAGGTGGAGCGTGACGGCCAGCCGGTGGATTACGAAGGGGCCCTGATCAAGCGGGCCGCCCCGAGTGACAAGGACTACCAACTGCTCAAGGCAGGCCAGAGCCTGACAGTCCAGGCGGAGGTCTCCGGTCTCTACGACATGAGCGCCCAGGGCCAGTACAGCATCCGTTACCTGCTGCCGACCGTGGCGCAGGAGGGGAAAGCGGCCAAGGCCAAACAGGCCCAGGCGAGCGAGTCCAATGCCGTGACCCTCTGGGTGGACGGGGTGAGCGACGATCGGGTGCTGGCCAAGGCTGCGGTGGCCGAGCCCCAGGCGGTGAGCGCCTCGGTCAGCTTCAGCGGCCGTTGCACCAACACCCAGAAGAGCGACATCCTGGCGGCGCTCGATGCCGCGAGTGGCATCGCCAACAACTCCAGCAGCTACCTCGCGGTGGACAAGCCGAATGGGCAGCGCTACCGCAGCTGGTTTGGCGCCTATGACGCCACCCGCTGGAACCAGGCCGAGACCAACTTCAGCAAGATCAAGGATGCCATCGACAACAAGCCGCTCACCTTCGACTGCGGTTGCAAGCAGAGCTACTTTGCCTATGTCTATCCGGACCAGCCCTACAAGGTCTATCTGTGCAAGAGCTTCTGGACAGCGCCGGTCACCGGGACCGATTCCCGCGCCGGCACCATTGTCCACGAGCTGAGCCACTTCAACGTGGTGGCGGGCACCGACGATCTGGGATACGGTCAGGCCAATGCGCGCAATCTGGCGAGCACGGATCCCCAGAAGGCCCTGAACAATGCCGACAACCATGAATATTTCGCCGAGAATACCCCGAGCGAAAATTGAGTTGCAAACAGGGGCCGGATGGCCCCTTTTTTGACGGAGGCACCATGATGACACTCTTGCTTACCACCCTGGCACTGGCGCCCTTGCAGTGCGAGCTGTCGGTCAGCGCAGAGAGCGGGGTGAACGAACCCCTGCCCCTGGTGATGACCCTGACCAACCGGGGGGAGACGCCCCTCGAGGTATTGACCTGGTTCACCCCCTTCGAGGGGTGGTTTGCCGATGCCATCGACCTGACCCGCGATGGGCAGCCGCTGGACTATCGAGGGCCGCTTGCCAAGCGAGGTACCCCCGGGGACGGCGACTTCCTGCACCTGGGGGCGGGGGAGCAGAGCCAGGCCGATGCGGACCTGGCGCAGGCCTACGATCTGTCCCAACCGGGCCGCTACCGGCTCAGCTATCGTGCCCAGCCCCTGACGCTGACCAAGGGTGTGGCGCCCAGCTGCCCCGCCGTCGACTTTACCCGGGTGGCCCCCTAGGCGATCTGCGGCTTGCCCTTGGTATCCAGCAGCCCGACGGCGCGGGGGGCCACCGCCAGACCGCGTGACGATTGGCTTTCCCGCCAGCAGCAGTGCACCAGCGTGGTCACATGGTCATCCAGGGTATCGTCTTTATCCGGGTGGCACAGGCGGGGCAGGATCCGGCGTTTGCGACCTCGCTGGTACCGGTGGGTAAGTGGGGGGCGGCGCGAGGGGCGGGTCAACTTCGTCGAGATCCATCGGCGCTACCCGGCGACCGGGCCCTGGAATGTCGACATCGTCCGCCTGCTGGAGCAGGGCGGGAGGTGGTGACCGAAGGGGTGATCACTGACGGTGACGTCAAGGCGCGCGCCATCCCGCCATGACCTTCCACGTGGTGCGTGGCAATCCCATTTGCCATCAGACCGAATTTTGGCCCGATTGATACGTTGTGTCGTGACTGGGCCACTGCCATCCCGCGGGAGCTGCAACCCGCCTGATATGGTTTCCGCTGACGGAGCGCCGCCAGCGGGGCGATTCCTCGGCCAGCCCGGCCATTATTTTTTCGTTATCCATTATTTCGCTAAATATCCCCGTATTTCATGGTTGGGTCATGCCATGAGCCACGTTATGTTTCATCCATACCGCTAGCAAGCACTATGAAGGTTATCTCTACCGATAATTAATTTAAATTAAACATGATAACCGGCTGGTTTTATTTTGTGGTGGTTGGCAAGCGCTCTGGATGTTCATAAATATAACGAGGTGAATAATGAAAAAACGGCACTCCCTGTTTTTAATGGCGGCACTTCCGCTGGCACTGATGACATCGGTACAGGCACAGTCAAGCTTGGCCGAGATCCAGCGGGCCGGAGTGATCAAGATCGGCACCGAAGGGACCTATCCTCCCTTCACCTACCACGACAAGAGCGGCAAGCTGGTGGGCTTTGACGTGGAGATAGGCGAGCTGATTGCAAGCGGTCTGGGCGTGAAGCCGCAGTTCGTCGAGGGCAAGTGGGACGGGCTCATCGCCGGGGTGGACGCCAAGCGCTACGACATGGTGCTCAACGAAGTGGCCATCACCCCTGAACGGCTGAAAAAGTATGATTTTTCAGACCCCTACATCACCTCCAAGGCGGTGATCGTGGTGCACAGCGACAACCAAAGCATCAAGAGTTTTGCCGATCTGAAGGGCAAGAAATCCTCCCAGTCCCTGACCAGCAACTTCGCCCAGCTGGCGAAATCATCGGGCGCCGAGGTGGTAGCCACCGAGGGATTCAACCAGTCACTCGAACTGGTGCTGACCGGGCGGGTGGATGCCACCATCAACGACAGCCTCTCCTTCCTCGACTTCAAGAAACAGAAGCCGGACGCCAAATTGAAGGTGGCGGCCAGCGAGGCCAAGGGGGATCAATCAGCCGCCCTGCTCGCCAAGGGGCAACCCGAGTTGCTGGCTGCCATCAATCAGGCGCTGCGCAATGCCAAGCAGGATGGGGCATATCAGAAAATATCGCAGAAATATTTCGGCACCGACGTCTCGCAATAATATCGTGGCAACATAATAACAACTGAGGATATTAACGTGCCCGCCTGGTTGCAGTTAATGATCGACTCTTTTTGGCCCCTGCTCAGTGCGGGGCTTATTTTTACCGTGCCACTCACTCTGATTACCTTCGTGCTGGGAATCGTGCTCGGCTTGTCGGTGGCGCTGGCCAGATTATATGGTCCGGCTCCGCTGGTGATGCTGGTCCGCTTCTATGTCTGGCTTATTCGGGGCACGCCCCTGCTGGTGCAGCTGTTTCTGATCTTTTACGGTCTGCCGAGCGCCGGCATCGTGCTGGACGCCTTCACCGCCGCCGTCATCGGTTTCACCCTCAACATCGGTGCCTACAGCTCGGAGATCATTCGTGCCACCCTGGCGGCCATCCCCAAGGGGCAGTGGGAGGCGGCCTACTCCATCGGCATGAACTGGCCCCAGGTCATGTGGCGGGTGATCCTGCCGCAGGCGGCGCGCATCGCGGTGCCACCGCTCTCCAACACCTTCATCTCCCTGGTCAAGGATACTTCGCTGGCGGCGGCGGTGACCGTGCCCGAGCTGTTTCAGGCGGCCCAGCGGCTCGCCTCCGTCACCTATGAGCCGCTCATCCTCTATATCGAGACGGCCCTCATCTACCTGATGTTCAGCTCGGTGCTTTCCACCCTGCAAGACAGGCTGGAGCAGCGACTGGCTCACAAAGAGACCCGGGAGGTCGCCCTATGATCCGCTTGAGTGGCATCGAGAAACAGTTTGCGGGACAGCGCGTGTTGAAAGGGGTGGGGCTGGCGATGGCCGCGGGCAGCGTCACCGCCCTGATCGGTCCCTCCGGCAGCGGCAAGAGTACCCTGCTGCGCTGCGTGAACCTGCTGGAGCGACCCGATGCAGGCCAGCTGGTGCTGGGGGGCAGCGAGCTCGACTTTACCCGGCATCTGTCACGGCAAAGCGTGCTGGCCCTGCGTCAGCAGACCGGCATGGTGTTCCAGAATTTCCAGCTGTTCCCGCACATGACGGTGCTGGAGAACGTGATGGAAGGGTTGGTGACCGTGTTGAAGTGGCCCAGGGAGAGGGCAGTGGCGCGCGCCCTGCAACTGCTCGACAAGGTGGGGCTCAGGCACAAGGCCGAGGCGGTGCCTGCCACCCTCTCCGGCGGTCAGCAGCAGCGGGTCGCCATTGCCCGGGCGCTGGCGCCATCCCCCAAGGTGCTGCTCTGTGACGAGCCTACCTCGGCGCTGGATCCCGAGCTTGCCCAGGAGGTGGTGGCCGTGCTGCGCCAGCTGGCCAGTGAGGGGACCACCATGCTGATCGCCACCCATGACTTGCGCCTTGCAGCCCAGATTGCGCAGCAGGTGATCTTCCTGGAGGCCGGGGAGGTGGTGGAGGCGGGCAGTGCGCGTCAGATGTTCACCACCCCCAAGCGGGCGCGTACCTTCGAATACATCTCCACCCTCACCGAGCGGCTGCCGGAGAGCTGGAGCATCTAGCTGGTTCTGGCGGATTGAGAGCGAGATAAAAAACAGCCCCGCACGAGCGGGGCTGTTTGCATGACAGCGTGGTTGCGACGGCAGATCACACGGCCAGGTAGTCCATGATCCCTTCGGCCGCCTTGCGACCCTCATAGATGGCGGTGACCACCAGATCAGAGCCGCGCACCGCGTCACCACCGGCGAACACCTTGGGGTTGCTGGTCTGGAAGGCGTACTCGGCCTTCTCGGGCGCCTTGATGCGATCCCGGCCGTCGAGCTCGACGCCGTGCTCTGCCATCCAGGGCTGGGGGTTGGGCTGGAAGCCGAACGCCATCACCACCGCATCGGCAGGCAGCACCTGCTCGGAGCCTTCAATGACCACAGGATTGCGGCGGCCATTGGCATCGGGGGCGCCGAGCTCGGTGCTCACCACCTTGATGCCGCAGGTGCGGCCATGGGCGTCCAGCTCCACGCCGATGGGCTGGAGGTTGAACATGAATTCCACCCCTTCCTCCTGGGCGTTTTTCACCTCCCGCTTGGAGCCCGGCATGTTCTCGGCATCCCGGCGGTAGGCGCAGATCACCCGATCGGCACCCTGGCGGATGGCGGTGCGCACGCAGTCCATGGCGGTGTCGCCGCCCCCCAGCACCACTACCTGCTTGCCGGCGAAGTCGATGTAATCGGCTTGCGCCTTCTCAAAGCCCAGCAAGCGATTGGCGTTGGAGATGAGGTAGGGCAGGGCGTCATAGACCCCCGGCGCCTCTTCGTTGGCAAAGCCGCCCTTCATGTACTTGTAGGTGCCGACCCCGAGGAAGACCGCATCGAACTCGCCGAGCAGATCGGCGAAGGTGACGTCACGGCCCACTTCGGTCTCGAGACGAAACTCCACCCCCATCCCCTCGAAGATCTCGCGGCGGCGCTGCATCACCTCTTTCTCCAGCTTGAAGGAGGGGATACCGAAGGTGAGCAGGCCGCCGATCTCCGGGTACTTGTCGAACACCACAGGGGTGACGCCATTGCGTGCCAGCACGTCGGCACAGGCAAGGCCAGCTGGGCCCGCGCCAATGACGGCGACCCGCTTGTCGGTCTTGACCACCTTGGAGAGATCCGGGCGCCAGCCCATCTCGAACGCCTTGTCGGTGATGTATTTTTCGATGTTGCCGATGGTCACGGCGCCGAATCTGTCGTTGAGGGTGCAAGCACCCTCACACAGTCTGTCTTGCGGGCAAACGCGGCCACACACCTCCGGCAGGCTGTTGGTCTGGTGGGAGAGCTCCACCGCCTCCAGAATGCGTCCCTCGTTGGCCAGCTTCAGCCAGTTGGGGATGTAGTTGTGTACCGGGCACTTCCACTCGCAATAGGGGTTGCCGCAGTCGAGGCAGCGATCCGCCTGCATGCCGACCTGGGCCTGGTTGAAGGGCTCGTAGATCTCCACGAACTGGATCTTGCGGATCTTGAGCGGCTTCTTGGGCGGGTCGACCCGCTGGACATCGATAAACTGGAATACGTTCTGGCTCATAGGGTTCCCTCCTTATTGCGCCTGGATTCTGAGTTCTGCACTGGAACGGCTGGTGTGGCCAAGCAGCGATTTGACGTCGCTGGACTTGGGTTTGATCAGCCTGAACTTGGGCACATAGGAGTCGAAGTTGGCCAGGATCTCCTCGGCACGCGAGCTGCCTGTCTCGTTGAGGTGCGCCGTGATGATACCGCGCAGGTGCTCCTGGTGGATGGCCAGATCCGCCACCTCCAGCAGTTCGACCAGCTCGGGGTTGGTGCGCTTGGCAAAGTTGCCGCACTCGTCGAGCACGTAGGCGAAACCGCCTGTCATGCCCGCCGCGAAGTTGACACCGGTCTTGCCGAGCACGGTGACGATGCCGCCTGTCATGTATTCACAGCCGTTGTCGCCAATCCCCTCGACCACCGCCAAGGCCCCTGAGTTGCGCACCGCGAACCGCTCGCCGGCGGTCCCTGCGGCATAGAGTTTGCCGCCGGTGGCGCCATAGAGGCAGGTGTTGCCGATGATGGCCGCCTCGTGGGATTTGAACGCCACGCCGACGTGGGGTTTGATCACCAGCTTGCCGCCGGTCATCCCCTTGCCCACGTAGTCGTTGGCATCCCCGGTGAGGATCATCTCAAGGCCACCGGCGTTCCAGACGCCGAAGCTCTGGCCGGCGGTGCCGTTGAAGTGCACCTTGACCGGATCGGCCGCCATGCCCTGGTTGCCGTGGCGCTTGACGATTTCGCCGGACAGACGCGCACCCACGGAGCGGTCGGTGTTGCGGATGTCGTAGCGGAACTCGCCGCCACTCATGTTTTCCACCGCCTCCAGCAGGTCTTCCACCATCTTGAGGTTCAAGGGCCCCTTGTCGAAGGTGGGGTTGTGCTGCTGGCTGAACAGACTGGAGCCTGCCGGTGCAACCGGGGCCGCCAGGATGCCGGACAAGTCCAGCTTGGCTTGACGGGCGGTGAGGCCGGGCAGGGCTTCCAGCAGGTCGGTACGACCGATGAGGTCGGTGAGCTGGGTGACGCCAAGCTCGGCCATCAGCTCGCGCGTCTCCTCGGCGATGAACTTGAAGTAGTTCATCACCATTTCCGGCAGGCCGGTGAAGTGTTCGCGGCGAAGCTTCTCATCCTGGGTGGCGACGCCGGTGGCGCAGTTGTTCAGGTGGCAGATACGCAGGTATTTGCAACCGAGTGCCACCATGGGGCCGGTACCGAAACCGAAGCTCTCGGCGCCGAGGATGGCCGCCTTGATGATGTCGAGACCGGTCTTGAGACCGCCATCCACCTGCAGACGCACCTTGTGGCGCAGGCCGTTGGCCACCAGCGCCTGCTGGGTTTCGGCCAGGCCCAGCTCCCAGGGAGAGCCGGCGTATTTGACCGAGGTGAGCGGGCTTGCGCCGGTGCCGCCGTCGTAGCCGGAGACGGTGATGAAGTCCGCATAGGCCTTGGCCACGCCACAGGCGATGGTGCCGACGCCAGGTTCGGACACCAGTTTCACCGACACCAGGCAGTTCGGGTTGATCTGCTTGATGTCGAAGATGAGCTGGGCCAGATCCTCGATGGAGTAGATGTCGTGGTGGGGCGGCGGTGAGATCAGGGTCACGCCGGGTACGGAGTAGCGCAGCTGGGCGATTTGCGCGGTGACCTTGTCACCGGGCAGCTGGCCACCCTCACCGGGCTTGGCACCCTGGGCGACCTTGATCTGCACCACGTCCGCGTTCATCAGGTAGTGAGGGGTGACGCCAAAGCGACCGGAAGCCACCTGTTTGATGCGAGAGTTCTTCTCGGTACCAAAACGCTTGGGATCTTCACCGCCTTCGCCGGAGTTGCTCTGACCGCCGAGGCGGTTCATGGCGATGGCCAGGGCCTCGTGGGCTTCAGGGCCGAGGGCGCCGATGGACATGGCCGCGGAGTCGAAGCGGGGGAACAGCCTGGCGGCTGGCTCCACCTGATCCAGCGCCACCGGGGTGGTGCCCTGTTTGAGCGACAGCAGATCCCGCAGGGTGGCGACCGGGCGCTCGTTCACCAGACGGGCATACTCCTTGTAATCGGCGTAGTTGCCGGAGCGCACCGCCACTTGCAGGGTCTGCACCACGTCCGGGTTGTAGGTGTGGTACTCGCCACCGTGGACGAATTTCAAGAGGCCGCCCTGGGTCAGCGGCTTGCGGCCGAGCCAGGCCAGACGGGACAGATTGATCTGATCCTGCTGGATGTCGGCAAAGTCGGCACCCTGGATGCGGCTCGATACGCCGCGGAAGCAGAGTTCGACAACAGCCTTGGAGAGGCCCACTGCCTCAAACAGCTGGGAGCAGCGGTAGCTAGCCACCGTGCTGATGCCCATCTTGGACATCACCTTGTAGAGGCCCTTGTTGATGCCGTTGCGGTAGTTGAGCATGGCCTGGCGCAGGCTCATCTTGAGCACGCCTTCTTCTACCTGCTTGGCGAGGGTCTCGTAGGCGAGGTAGGGGTAGATGGCGGTGGCGCCAAAGCCCAGCAGCACGGCGAAGTGGTGCGGGTCGCGCACGCTCGCGGTCTCCACCAGGATATTGGCGTCGCAGCGCAGGTTGTTGTCCACCAGGGTACGCTGCACCGCACCCACCGCCATGGCGGCCGGGATGGGCAGGGTATCCGGGCTGATGTCCCGGTCTGACAGTACCAGCAGCACGGCGCCGCTGCGGGCCGCTTCAGCGGCCTCGTGGCAGAGGCGCTCGAGGGCGGCTTGCAGCCCCTCTTCGGGCAGGTAGTTGAGGCTCAGCACCGCATGGCGGTAGTGCTCCCCTTCCAGGGCCAGCAACTGATGGAAGTCGGAGTAGAGCAGGATCGGCGACTGGAACAGCACCCGGTGGGCGTGACCGAAGGTCTCGTTGAACACGTTCTGTTCGCGGCCGATACAGGTGGCCAGGGACATGACGTGATTTTCCCGCAGGGGATCGATGGGCGGGTTGGTCACCTGGGCGAACATCTGGCGGAAGTAGTCGTACAGGGTACGCTGGCTGGAGGAGAGCACCGCCATCGGGGTGTCATCCCCCATGGAGCCCACCGCCTCCTGGCCATTCTCGCCGAGCACGCGGATCACCTGATCCAGCTCTTCAAAGGAGTAGCCGAACAGCTTCTGGTAAGTCTTGAGCCGGTCATCCGGGAATTCGCGCGACCCCGTGCTGGCATCGTCCATCTGCTCGAAGGGCACCAGGCGCTTGCAGTGCTTGTCCATCCACTGCTTGTAGGTGTGACGGCTCTTGAGATCGTCATCGATCTCGAAGCTGGTCCAGATCTTGCCGTTGCTGGTATCGACCACGAACAGCTCCCCCGGGCCGACACGGCCCTTCTCCAGCACTTCGTCCGGGGTGTAGTCCCAGGTGCCCACTTCGGAGGCCAGCGTGATGAACTTGTCCTTGGTGATGACGTAACGTGCCGGACGCAGGCCGTTTCTATCAAGCGCGCAGGTGGCGTAGCGACCGTCGGTCATGACGATGCCGGCCGGGCCGTCCCAAGGCTCCATGTGCATGGAGTTGAAGTCGTAGAAGGCGCGCAGGTCGTCATCCATGTTCGGGTGCTTCTGCCACGCAGGCGGGATCAGCAGGCGCATGGCACGGAACAGGTCCATGCCGCCGGCCAGGAAGAGATCCAGCATGTTGTCGAGGCTGGAGGAGTCCGATCCCGTGGTGTTGACGAAGGGGGCGGCCTCTTGCAGATCCGGGATCAGCGGGGTGGCGAACTTGTAGCTGCGCGCCTTGGCCCACTGGCGGTTGCCGGCAATGGTGTTGATCTCGCCGTTGTGGGCGAGGTAGCGGAACGGCTGCGCCAGCGGCCAGCGCGGGCTGGTGTTGGTGGAGAAACGCTGGTGGAACACGCAGATGGCGGCCTGCATGCGGATGTCGGCCAGATCCAGATAGAAGCGCGGCAAATCCACCGGCATGCACAGTCCCTTGTAGACGGTGACCAGGTTGGAGAGGCTGACCACATAGAAGTAGTCGTCGCTGATGCGCTTCTCGATGCGGCGGCGCACGATATAGAGGCGGCGCTCGAGATCCTTGTCGACCCAGCCCGGGGGCGCGTTGACAAAGACCTGTTCAATGCTGGGCAGGGACGCCTTGGCGATGGAACCGAGTACGTTGGTATCGATAGGCACCTTGCGCCAGCCGACCAGACTCAGGGTCTCTCTTTCCAGCTCCTCGTCGATGATGTCGCGAGTGGCCTGGGCCAGGATGGGATCGGGGTTGAGAAACAGCATACCGACCGCGTAGTTGCGGCCCAGGTGCCATCCCTTCTCTTCGGCGACCGCTCTAAAGAAGCTGTCGGGTTTTTGCAGCAACAGGCCGCAGCCGTCGCCGGTCTTGCCATCGGCGGAGATACCGCCGCGGTGCTGCATGCGAGCCAAGGCTGACATCGCGAGACGGACAAGCTTGTGGCTGGCTTCCCCTTCCATGTGGGCCAACAGGCCGAAGCCACAGTTATCCCTCTCCAGCTTTGGATCATATAGTGACATTGCATTTCTCCCTTGCTCGGCCTTCCATCGCACTGTCATCAACAGACTGCATAAATTGCGATTGGCTCTTGTGGTTCCGTCCGCCTGAGGTGGCGAATCTCCAAACTAATGGGATTTTCAGGCAAGGTCAATTGGACATCCCGCTTGTTTGCAATGTTACATCGCCATAACAAAATGTGGGTTTTTGAGACTCAATCAGCATTTTTGTGTATTTATGACTGCCTTTTATTTATTTGTTGGCTTTATATTCTGGTTATGGACGGTTTGGTGGTTGACTGCATGGTGGCGGGAAACTGTAGTAATTTTACAAAGTCATCTCTGGTGTGCTTGGCGGGGATCACATTTCAGGATCCTGCGTCTTGCATTTGTCCATAAGCAGACTAAACAGGATTTTTTCAGTAGTTACAGCCGGTTATGGGCGAGAGGTTATGACACTTTTCTCCATGTTGCAGGAGTGACAGGTTGTCAAAAGTGACCGTGAATGCCGACTGTTGGGTATTTATCGCATCTAACGTGAATATTTATATGATTTTTGGGTAGAGAGCGGGATTGATCCAGCGCAGCCTGCCCGCCGGGCAGCGTCGTTAGAATGACACCTCATTTCGGAGGTGTCATGCAGTTACACGAACTCATCAATACATTTGGCCAGGATCTCAAGCAACGCCACGGCCAGAAGATCCACAAACTCTCCATTCACGGGGCCTTTACCTGCCCCAACCGGGACGGCACCCTGGGGCGGGGTGGCTGCACTTTCTGCAATGTCTCCTCCTTTGCCGACGAGTCGGCCCAGCAACTCTCCGTGGTGCAGCAACTGCTGGCACGCCGGGACGAGGTGACCCGGGCCAGGCGCTATCTGGCCTACTTTCAGGCCTATACCAGTACTTATGCCGAAGTGGAGTACCTTCAGCGCATGTATGAAGAAGCCTTGTCGGTGAGCGACATGGTGGGGCTCTGCGTCGGAACTCGCCCTGATTGTGTACCCGATGCGGTGCTGGATTTGCTTGCAGATTATCAGGCCAGAGGTTACGAGGTGTGGCTGGAGCTCGGGCTGCAAAGTGCCAACGACAAGACGTTGCAACGCATCAATCGGGGTCACGGCTATGCCGCTTATGCCGATGCCGTTGCCCGAGCCCATCTGCGAGGCATCAAGGTGTGTGCCCATCTCATCGTCGGCCTGCCCGGCGAGGTGCCGATGGACAGCCTGGAAACCCTCCACCGTGTCGTGGAGACCGGCGTCGAGGGCATCAAGCTTCACCCACTGCATGTGGTGGAGGGGAGCACTCTTGGCAAGGCGTGGCAGGCGGGACGGCTGGATGTGTTGACGATGGAGCAGTATGTGGCGGCGGCGGTCGCCATGATCCAGTACACGCCTCCCGAGGTGGTCTATCACAGGGTCTCGGCGTCGGCGCGCCGCCCGACCCTGCTGGCCCCCACCTGGTGCGAGAATCGCTGGAGCGCCATGACCGCCATTGCCGCGGCGCTGGCACGCTCAGGCCCTCAGGGACACTGCCTGGGACGCCCTTTTTCTCTCCCTTCCACAGGCGAGTGCCAACTCTAATTTCGTCAAAAAAACAGTGGGTTATTAGATGAAATTCAGTCTTTGGAGTATAGTTTCGTTCAAGTCACCTTGATAAGATGGTCGGCTTAAAAAAAGATATAGTTATCAATAACTCTTTGCAGTTTGTATACCGGGCGGTGTCTCTTCGAACCGGGTGGCATATTTCTTGGCAACATCAGGTGCCCGGCATGTCCCCTCCGTTTCCGGCATGAAAATCTGTGAGGGAGGCGAGACATGCAGTGTCCCGGCTCTGTGCGCTAATCGGGTTGTGGGTCTGGGTGGCGAGGTCTGTTCTGTTTTTCCGGATCGCCGCCGGGCTTTGGATATTCGGCCCCGAGACAACCTTCTGAATCATGTTTGATGGGATGCTATGCAAGCAGAAACCAGCCATATAGATGAACTGTTGGAGTGCCTGGTCTTTTTGACCCGCTTTTATGGGGTGCCCAACAGTCAGGATGCTCTCACCACCGGCTTGCCACTGGTCTCCGGGCGTCTCAGCACGGCGCTCTTCAGTCGTGCCGCCGAGCGGGGCGGTCTCTCTGCCCGCGAAGTGATCCAGCCCCTTGAACAGATCTCCTCCCTGCTGCTGCCCTGCGTCTTGCAGACGCGCAATGGCGGCGCCTGCATCTTGCTTGAATGGAATGAAGAACGGACCCAGGCGAGGGTCATCTTTCCCCAGGCCGGAGACGCGGCCCAATGGGTCAGTCTTGCCCAGCTGGGTGACGAGTACAATGGTCGTCTGTTCTACGTCAAGCGGCAGTTCAAGTTTGATGAGCGCTCGCCCAAAGTGCTGGAGACCCGTGATGGTCACTGGTTCTGGAGCACCTTGTTCGAGTCCCGCGGTATCTATCGGGATGTGCTGGTGGCCTCGATCCTCATCAACCTGTTTGCCATCGCCAGCCCCCTGTTCACCATGAACGTCTATGACAAGATTGTGCCCAACCTGGCATTCGACTCCCTCTGGGTGCTGGCGGTTGGAGCCATGGTGGTGTTCACCTTCGACTTCGTGATGCGCCAGCTGCGCAGCTACTTCATCGATATTGCAGGCAAGAAATCCGACGTGCTCTTGTCGGCCAAAATCTTTGCCAAGGTGATGGGCATGAAGATGGAGTCCAGGCCTGCGTCGACCGGTGCCTTTGCCAAGCACTTGCAGGAGTTTGAATCGGTGCGCGAGTTTTTCACGTCGGCCACCGTCTCCACCCTGATCGATCTGCCGTTTGCCATCTTCTTCCTCTTCATCATCTGGATTTTCGCCGGTGTGATGGTGGTGGTGCCCATCATCGCCATCCTGATCCTGGTGGCCTACAGCTTCTACATTCAGGCACCGCTGAAGCAATCCATCGAGGAGGGCTCCCGACTCGCCTCTCAGAAGAACGCCAATCTGATCGAAAGCATCTCGGGCCTTGAGACCGTGAAGATTTTCGGGGCCGAGAGCATGTTCCAGCACCGCTGGGAGCAGGCGGTGTCCCACATCTCGACCTGGGGCGTGCAAACCCGGCGCATCACCAACTCCATGTCTTCTCTGGCGAGCTACATCCAGCAGGTGGTGACAGTGGGACTGGTGATCGTCGGTGTTTACCAGATCTCGGAAGGGTTGGTGACCATGGGGGGCATGATAGCGGCCGTGATGCTGTCGAGCCGGGCCATCGCCCCCATGGTGCAGCTCTCGGTACTCTCCACCCGCTACAACCAGGCCAAGTCGGCGCTCGAGATCCTGGAGAAGATCATGATGACGCCGGGTGAGCAGGAGGAGGGCAGGCAGTACATCCACCATCCGGTCATCCAGGGGCGCATCGAGTTTGAAAATGTCTCCTTCAAGTATCCGGGCATGGAGAGCAGCACCCTGCACAACATCAACCTGCGCATCGAGCCGGGTGAGAAGGTGGCCATCATCGGGCGGATCGGTGCGGGTAAAACCACGCTGGAGAAATTGCTGATGGGTCTCTATCGCCCGACTGACGGCCTAGTGCGTCTGGATGGCTTTGAGCTGGACCAACTGCCGCCGACCATCATTCGCCGCAACATCGGCTGTGTGCCGCAAGATGTGACCCTCTTCTTTGGTTCCGTACGGGACAACATCATGCTGGGCAATCCCCTGGTGGACGATGCCCGTGTCTTGCGCGCCGCCAAGCGGGCCGGGGTCACCAACTTTACCAACCGGGATCCCAACGGTCTCGACAGACAGATAGGCGAAGGGGGACGTCAGCTCTCCGGTGGCCAGCGTCAGTCCATCCTGCTGGCTCGCGCCCTGCTCAACGATCCCCCCATTCTGGTGATGGACGAGCCGACCTCCAACATGGACAACCAGTCAGAGATGCACGTGAAGCAGGAGCTGGCGCGGCTCGGCCCCGAAACCACCCTTATCCTCATCACCCACAAGACCTCCATGCTGGATGTCGCTTCCCGGGTCATCGTCGTGGAGCAGGGGAAGATAGTGGCGGACGGTCCCAAAGAGGTGGTGTTGCAGCAATTGAAGGAAGGCAAGGTGCGGGTGCAGGAGACGGCGAATGGCTAACCACTGGTTCAAGAAAACGCCCTCAGATACGGTCTTGCCTGCACCCGAGCATCTTGAGTACGTGGATGACGGCGCCGCCGCCGTGCTGCTGACGACACCCACCCGTGCCAGAGTCCTGCTGTGGGCCTGCTTCCTGTTTTTTGTCAGCGCCATCGTCTGGGCAGCCTGGGCAGAGCTGGATGAAGTGACCGTCGGCCAGGGCAAGGTGATACCGTCGCGCCAATTGCAGGTGATCCAGAACCTGGAAGGGGGGATCGTCAAGGAGATATTCGTCAAGGAGGGGGACATCGTCGAGAAGGGACAGCCGCTGCTGCGCATCGACGATACCCGCTTCAAGTCGGATTTTCGCGAACGGGAGCAGGAGCTGGTCACCCTCAAGGGGGATATCGCCCGCCTGCGCGCCGAAATTCGCAGCGTGGTGGTCAAGAACGAGCCCAATCTGGGGTGGCGTGAACAGGTAGCCATCGACAAGCAACCCATAGAGTTCCCCGAAGGGTACGAGAATGTCTTTGCCGAATATGCCGCCCGTGAAAGGTCGGTGCAGGAGGCGCGGTTAAACAACCTCAAGAACCAGCTTTACATTCTGGGACAGCAGATCGAGCAAAAAGAGCAGGAGACCATAGAGCTCAATGCCAAGATCCGGACCGTGGGCCGCAGCGTTGATTTGGCTCGTCAGGAGCTGAACATCAGCCGTCCTCTCGCAAAAGAGGGTATAGTTCCTCAAGTGGAGCTAATTAAACTGGAGCGGCAGGTCAACGAAATGCAAGGGGAGCTGGAGGCGAACCGCCTGCTGGTGCCCAAGCTCAACTCGGTACTGCGGGAGACCATCTCGAAGCGAAATGATATCGCCTTGAAATTCCGGGCGGACTCCCAGACCGAGTTGAACGAACGTCAAGGCAAGTTGAGCCAGTTGTCAGAGGGCCAGGTCGGCCTCAGGGACAGAGTCGATCGTACCAGTGTGATCGCGCCTCTCAAGGGGACCATCAAGAAGCTCAAGATTAATACGCTGGGTGGGGTCGTTCAGCCGGGCATGGACCTGATGGAGATAGTGCCGCTGGAAGACACCCTGCTGGTTGAAGCCAAGGTGTCGCCCAAGGACATCGCGTTCCTCAGACCCGGACTGGAGGCCGTGGTCAAGATAACTGCCTATGATTTCACTATTTATGGAGGTTTACATGGCAAGGTTGAACAGATAAGTGCCGACTCAATCCAGGATGAGGAGGGCAATTCCTTCTATCTGGTGCGAGTACGAACCGAGAAGAGTTATCTGGGCGATGAGCTTAACGCACTTCCCATCATCCCCGGTATGTTAGCCAGTGCAGATATTATTACTGGTAAAAAAAGTGTCCTAGACTACTTGCTGAAACCCATCTTGAGGGCTAAGCAGTCGGCACTGAGAGAACGATAAGCCAACAATCTAAAAACAACATGACTGGAGATACCATGAAGAAGACGATTGTTGCCATGCTGGTTAGTGGCACCATACTGTTCCCGGGCCTGAGCCAGGCACAGACGCTGGAACAGTCAGTGGCGCAGTCACTGGCTACCCATCCGAAAATCAAGGAAGCTTTTGATCTCTATCAGGCACGACTGTATCAGCATGATGGAGCCAAGGGCGGCTATTACCCCACCATCGATCTGCGTGGTGGCGTCGGTTACGAGAAGACTGACAGTCCCTCGACCCGTGCCGCAGGTCCGAATTCACAGACGATCGATGACTCCATGACGCGCAAGGAGGCCGGGATCAGCCTTCGCCAGATGCTGTTTGACGGCTTTGATGTCAGCAGCAACGTGGCACGGACCGATGCCGCCGCCCAGGCCCAACGCCTGGCGATGATCTCCGAGGCGGAGAACACGGCCCTGCGCGTGGCCGAGGTCTATCTCAACATGCTGCGTCAGCAGGAGATCCTGGAGCTGTCCAAGCAGAACCTTGAAACCCACGAGCAGATCCGCAGTGACATCCAGAAACGGACCGACTCCGGTCTGGGGTCGACCGCTGACCAGACCCAGATCGACGGTCGTGTGGCTCGGGCTTACTCCAATCAGGCGGCGGCGGAGAACAACTATCGGGATGCCGAGAGCGAGTTCATCCGTGTCGTCAATGAAGTGCCCAAGGATCTCGTTCAGCCAGTACCGAACACCCAACTCCTGCCCGCAACACTGCAAGATGCGCTGAAGACGGCAACAGAGGTTCACCCGACCCTGCTGTCATCCCTGCAGGACATCGAAGAGGCGAAGTACCAGCATGAAGGCTCCAAGTCCGGGTTCTACCCGAACGTAGCCTTTGAAGTGGATCAGAACTGGAACGAGGACATCGATGCGGTCAAAGGCCGTAACGACGATCTCACCGCCATGGTCCGGATGCGTTACAACCTGTTCCGCGGTGGGTCCGATCTGGCAGAAAGCAAGGCAACCTCTGCGCTCTATTCCCAGGCCAAAGACATTCACATGAATGCCTTCCGTCAGGTGGAAGAGGGGACACGCCTCGCCTGGAACGCCAAAGAGTCGCTGGCCAAGCAAAAAGTCTTCCTCAAAGAGCACGTGGACGCCAGCTATGACACCGTACAGGCGTACAAGAAGCAATTCGGCCTGGGCCAACGGACCTTGCTGGACGTGCTGAACACGGAGAACGAACTGTTCGAGGCTCGCCGCAGCTACATCACGGCCGAGTACGACTCCCTGTTGGCGGATTATCGTATCCTCAATGCCACCGGTGGTCTGCTCAATGCCCTGAATGTGCAGCAACCGGCTGAATGGCAGGCCAACAACAACTGATGGCCCTGCCACTGATGCCATATCAGGCAAGGGGAATGGCTGCAGCATGCTGCAGTCATTCTTTTATGCGTCCGGCGGTCAGGGGATGATGGCGGCGTCATGACACAGAAAGAAGTGGCATCGACAGGCTGGAGCCGACGTGATGGGTATCGAGCTGTCGCAGGTGCACGTGCGTCCTGGCGGGTTCGCCTGCTGTGGTTGGCCCTGCTGGCGATCCCCCTGCTGCTCAGCGCCAGCCAGCCTCTCTCACCGGAGGATATGAAACTGGTCAAGCGCGCGGAGGAGACCTATGGCCCCAGGGCTGGTAAACGGGTCACCAGCTGGCGCACTTTGGCAATGCAGAACAAGGCGGCGGGGCTGACGGATCGGCAGAAGCTGGAGAAGGTGAACCAGTTCTTCAACCAGATGCGTTTCATCGATGACATCAAGTTGTGGCACAAGAAGGATTATTGGGCGACACCGCTGGAATTTCTGGGCGCAGCGGGAGGAGATTGTGAAGACTTCAGCATTTCCAAGTATTTTACCTTGCTGGAACTTGGCATCCCTGATGAAAAAATGCGAATGGTATATGTCAAGGCATTGGATTATAACCAGTTTCATATGGTGGTTGCCTACTATGAGACGCCTGCGGCAGTACCCCTGATTCTGGACAATCTTGTCGGATCAATTCGCCCGGCGACCCAACGGGCGGATTTGTTGCCAATTTACAGTTTTAACGGTAGTCACTTGTGGCTGATGAAAGCGCGTGGTCAAGGGGAACTGGCCGGGCAATCATCCCGCTTGGGATTATGGACAGACTTACGCAATCGCATGACATCGGGGCGATTGGCTCGGCCTGCGGTCAATTTGGATGATTAACCTATGACGCTCTACAGACAACTATTGGCAACCATGCTGCTGCTGTTCGGATTGCTGTTTGCCGCCACCTATTGGGTGCAATTCAATTCGACCCGCAACTACCTGGCGCAGCAGCAGGAGACCACCGTCATCAATACGTCCACCGCACTCGGTCTGGCGCTGACCCCCTATCTGGAGAACGGCGACAAGGTCAGTGCCGAATCCGTGATCAAGGCGGTGTTCGACGGGGGTTACTACAAGCTGGTCCGTCTCGATCTGCTGGCCTCCAAGGATGTCATCGAGCTGGAGAACAGCAGCCATATCGAAGGAGTCCCACAGTGGTTCATTGGGCTGGAGCTGTTCCCTGAAGTGGCCAATGAATCGATTTTGACGTCGGGTTGGCTGCAACTGGGCAAGCTGAAGGTCGTCGGCCACCCTGGACAAGCCTACTACGAGCTATGGAAAGGAATGAGCGAACTGGCCACCTGGTTTCTGGTCGGCTTTCTCGTCACCACTCTCTTGCTGATGCGGGCGCTCAATTATCTGCTCAAACCGCTCAAGCTGATTTGCGATCAGGCGGTTGAAATCGAGCTGCACCATTTCGGCCACGCCATTCCCGAGCCCAAGACCCGCGAGCTGCGGCAAGTGGTACAGGCCATCAATACCCTTTCCAGCAAGCTTGCCGTGCAGTTCAAAGAGCAGGCCGACGAGGCCGAGAATCTGCGAGCCCGCGTCTATGTGGATGCCGTCTCCGGGCTTGGCAACCGCTCTTACTTCGTCGGGCAGGTCAATGCCTGGATTGCGGAGGCCGGGCAGGGCGGGGTCATGCTGGTGGCCGTCGACATGCTAGACGATCTCTATCGGGAAGAGGGCTTTGCTGCAAGGGACAACATGGTCAAATCCATTGCACAGGTGCTCAGGGAATTGCTGGATGGCTGGGATGGCGCGGCGCTGGCCCGGATCTCGGCGACGGAGTATGCCTTGCTCTGCCCCACCGATGATCTGTCTCAGCTCAAGGAGCTGGCGGAGCTCATCAACAGCCGTATCGCCGATCTGGTTGTCAATCCCATGGGAGAAAGCGGAGCGCTGTCCGTCGTCGGCATCGCTGGCCGTGATGGCAATGACGATCTCTCGGCCCTGCTGACGAAGGCGGATAACGCCCTTGGCAAAGCGCGCAATGAGCGGCGCGGTGCCGTCGTGATGGAAGGCGGCAATGAGCAGGGACTGATGGGACGCCTTGCCTGGCGAGACCTGGTGCAGGATGCCATTGCCAGACATCTCTGGCGCTTCAAGGCACAGCCTGCATGCCGCTTCGATGATGGTACCCGCCTGCATGCCGAGTTGTTCGCGGCCATCTCGCGAGATGGAACGGATTACTTCGCAGGGCAGTTCTTGCCTGCGATCGAGCAGTTCAAGATGGGGGCCGAGTTTGACAAGGCGGTGCTTGAAGCCTGCGTCCCCTTGTTCAAGCAGCAACCGGAATTGGTGTTGGCAGTCAATATCACGGCGGGTTCTCTCTGTTCGGATGAGTTCCTGACATGGCTCAGAGGCTATCTGTCGCTGAACGTGGAGCTGAAGGAGCGACTGCTGTTCGAGATCCCGGAAGTGGCCATCATGAAACACAAAGAGTATGTGACTCATCTGGTTGAGCTGTTGCGAGAGCACGGCTTCTTGTGGGGGGTCGATCACTATGGCCGGCACTTCCAGTCCCTCGGCTATCTGGAAGAGCTGACCCCCGCCTATGTCAAGGTGGACCACGGGTATACCAGCCAGGTCATGGAACCGGGCGCCGATACCTCCTTCCTGGCGGCTGTCTGTCGGGCTGCCCACAACGCGGGTGTCACGACCATCGCCACCCGGGTGGAAGATCAACGGCAGGTTGAATTGTTGTCCAGTTTGCATATCGATGGTTATCAGGGGTTCGTTCACCCTGCATTTCCACTGGTATAAGCGGTACAACTCGATAGAAAGGGGCCCATTAAGGGCCCTTTTTTATATCTGTTTAGAATATGTACATCATTTTTACGCGACATATAGGTAATATCACTAAAACTCGCGCTGTTACTTAATTGATTTTTATATGTAAAAAATATTCGTTCGATTCGCTGCATCGGATGAAGTCAAAGAGACTCAACCCTGTACATTTTTGCAACGGAAGCAGGACGGGGGCGTATCTAGAGTGTAGGCATCAAGATCTGTCACCCTGGAGCAATGGATATGCGCACCCAAATCATCGACAAAACCGTGGTCGTCTCTTCCGTAGAAGGCAACGTTCAGATCCTGCTTGCCGATGGCAGCAGTCGCTCTCTCCAGCCTGGCGAGATCCTGCAGCCTGGCGCCAGACTCAATATCGCTGATGATGCCAAATTGATGCTGGCGCCCTACGATGACAAACCTGCAGAGGGCAATGGTGTCCCGGCAGGGACAGAGATGCCTCCAGAGGGGCAATCTTCCTCATCGGTTGCCAATCATCAGCAAGGCTCGCCTGAAGTGTCGCCAGAAATTGCGGCGTTGCAACAATCCATCCTGCAAGGGGTTGACCCGACCAAGAACTTCGAAGCCTCTGCTGCCGGTGGGGCACCTGCCGCCGGTGGTGGTGGCGGTATCGGCGGGGTCGCTGGGGCCAGTGGCAATGGTGGTTTTGTTGTCATAGACCGCATCGGAGATGCGACCATAGCCGAGGCCGGATTCGATACCGGCTATGACACGTTGATCGATCAAAATGTGCTGCAGGAAGACGATCTTCTGCCCGAGAATCAGCTCGATGATCAGGATGAGTCTGTTGTCACCCAGGAAGATCAGGCCATCAGTGGCAATGTGCTCGACAACAGCAACAATCCGGATGGTCCCCTTGATTCGTCTGTCATTTCCTATAGCTGGGGCAGCAATCAGGGAATTGCTGCTGGCGTTGAGAGCACGCTGGATGGGATTGGTACGCTGATCATCAATGCGGACGGCTCCTATACCTTTACCCCTGCGCTGAACTACACAGGCCCTGTACCTGCGGTCAATTACACCTTAACGGATGGGGATGATACCAACGACTCCACTCTGACTATCACCATCACCCCTGTAGATGAGCCTGTCTCGCTGAATGGATTGCAGGTCGAGGGTGGTGAGCTTGTCCTTGATGAAGCCGCATTGCCGGATGGCTCAGCCTCCGATGGCGCAGCCTTGACCAAGAGCAGTACCTTTACATTCAATGCGGCAGATGGAGTACAAAGCCTGACGCTGGGAGGTGTGACGCTGATCAGCAATGGCCAGGTCTTGACCACCTTCCCCCAGGGGATCCCCAGTCCTTTGGGAAATCAACTGCTGGTGACCAGCGTCAGCTACAACCCGGTGACAGGGGTTGGCAGCGTGACCTACAGCTACACCCTGAACGATAACGAAACACATAACAAACCTGCAAATGATGGGGCTCTGACGGAGAGCTTCAACGTTGTGTTGACGGACCTCGATGGCGACACGACCAGTGCAGGGCTGGATGTCGTGGTGCTGGACGACGTGCCGACGGCGGTGAGCGACGTCAACCCGACGGCGGCGAGCGAGAACAACCTGGTCCTCAATGGCAACGTCATCACCAACGACGTGCAGGGGGCGGATGGCGCGGCGGTGACCGCGGGCACCCTGAGCGGGACCTACGGCAGCCT